>VGJA01000009.1 GCA_016867655.1 Candidatus Altarchaeales archaeon
ATGTTGTTGACAGCATCAAGTATCTTTACAGGGAAGGTTACGAGCAGTTTAAGAGTCTGAAAGGCTCTGGAGACTTTTTCAAGGTCGTCCACTGCACTGGAGAAGTTAACGAAAGAGGGTGCAGCAGCAGTCCGGACAAGAAGAGGATTTACATGGATTTGAACGACAACACGGTTTACAGCGTCAACACGCAGTACGCCGGGAACACCGTCGCTTTCAAAAAGCTTTCACTGAGGTTGGCTATAAGCAAGGCGTCTAAGGAAGGCTGGCTTGCAGAGCACATGCTGGTGATGGGAGTTAAAGGTCCTGGAGGAAGGAAGACTTATTTCCTGGGGGCTTTCCCAAGCTTCTGCGGGAAGACTTCAACTGCGATGATTCCTGGAGAGAGCATACTGGGAGACGATTTAGCTTACTTGAAAGTTGTCGGTGGAAGGGTCATGGCTGCTAATGTTGAGAAAGGAATCTTCGGTGTCATAAAGGATGTTAATCCGAATGATGACCCGTTGATTTGGAAATTGCTGACTGAAGAAGGTGACGTGATATTTTCAAACGTGGCTGTTGACGCGCAAAATCTGCCGCGCTGGCTTGGAGACAAAAGGCCTTTGCCTGCAAAAGCTTCAAACCATTTGGGCGCGTGGACTCCGGAAGACACTGACGCTGAAGGAAAGAAAAGGCCTATCTGCCATCAGAATGCACGCTATACTGTTGAACTACACCGTTTGGGCAACGTGGATTCAGAGCTTGAGAACCCCAACGGCGTTGAACCAAAAGTGATTCTTTACGGAGGAAGGGATGAGGACACTACCGTGCCTGTGGAGCAGGCTTTCGATTGGGCTCATGGAGTCGCCACAAAAGGGGCTATAGTGGAGTCTGTAACCACTGCAGCCATTGTAGGGCAGGCTGGAGTCAGAGTCATGGACCCTTTCGCAAACAAGGATTTCATATCGATTCCCATCGGCAGGTATGTCGGCAATCACCTGAAGTTTGTGAAAGGTGTTGCAAAGCCGCCTCAGATTTTTTCAGTGAACTATTTCCTTAAAAGCAGGGGCGGAGAGGATTTGACTGACAAGACTGACAAAAAAGTCTGGCTTAAGTGGGCTGAACTGAGGGTTCACGGAGACGTTGGAGCTTTGGAAACTCCGACCGGATGCATTCCAAAGTATGAGGACTTGAAAAGATTGTTCAAGGAGAATTTAGGCAAGGATTTCTCGAAAGAGAAATATGACGAATTGTTCACAGTCAGGATTCCGGAACTATTGGCCAAGCTTGACAGGGGCGTTAAGATGTTCAAAGAACTGCCTGAAACCCCGAAAGAATTTTTTGAGCTACTGGAAGAACAGAGGCAGAAGCTGGAGAGACTTAAAGCCAAGAAGGGCGATTATGTTATACCGGACGAGTTGCACAGCGCAGACTGGAAGCAGTGACTGTAGAAACCTGTGGAACATATATTTTTATACCAGGAACTCACAGTATTTACTGCAAGATGGATTCTTGTTTTTACAGCACGGTGTCGTTTGACAGAAGACTTCTCTTAGGGAATCCTACCCCCTTGGGGTACCTACCGGGTCTAGAGTTGCTATTGCTGCTTTTGGGACTGCGAGAGTGAACTCTTAATTAAGATTCATGTCTCGCGATTGGAGTAAAAAAGCTTAAATTAAATTTTCAATAATTAAAAAAAAAATTAAAGGTGCGTTAAAATGATCGGATTTGAATTCAACAAAAAGATAAAATACGAGGGAAAGCCAGGGAAGGTTAAGATTTTCGACACCACTCTGAGAGATGGAGAGCAGACTCCGGGAGTGGGCATGACCAGGCAGGACAAGGTCGAAATAGCTACGGCTCTTTCAAAACTTGGAGTGGACGTGATTGAAGCAGGATTCCCTGTTTCAAGCCAGGGCGAATTCGAAGCTGTGAAGGCGGTTGCTGAAGCAGGGTTGAAAAGCAGGGTTTGCGCTCTCGCCAGGTGCGTTGAAAAAGACATGGACGCGGCGATGGACTGTAATGTGGATTTAGTGCACATTTTCATCGGCACGAGTCCGATACACAGGAAGTATAAACTGAAGATGAATGAGGAGGAAATTCTGAAGAAAGCGGAACAGTGCATCCAGTATGTCAAAGACAGGGGTTTTAAAGTGCACTTCAGCCCGGAGGACGCCTGCAGGACTGAACTTCCTTACCTGAAGAAAGTGTGCAAGCTTGCGAATGACATGAAAGTCAGTGAAATAAACATTCCGGACACTGTTGGAGTTATGACTCCGCAGGCGATGCACTGGCTGATTAAAGAATTAAAGAGTGTGATTAAAGTGCCGATTGCGGTGCACTGTCATAATGACTTCGGGCTTGCAGTCAGTAATACACTTGCAGCAGTAGCTGCCGGAGCTGTCATGCCCCATGTGACCGTGAACGGCCTTGGAGAAAGAGCGGGGAATGCAGACTTTGAGCAGGTTGTGCTGGGATGCAAGATTCTTTACGGGATAGACACTGGAATAAAGCTGAAGGACATTTACAGCGCAAGCAAGATTGTGGAGAGAGTGTCTGGAATAAAGGTGATGCCGAACTTTCCGATTGTCGGGGACAATGCTTTCGCCCACCAGAGCGGAGTGCACGTTCATGGAGTCTTGGCTAAAGCTGCAACCTATGAGCCTATTGCTCCGGAAATGGTCGGCGCTAAGAGAAGGATGGTTCTTGGAAAACTGATTGGCGCTCACGGGATTAAAGACAAACTTGAACAGTTCAGCATTAAAGTCAATGAGGAACAGCTTCAGGAAATCACTTCAAAAGTGAAGGAGCTCGGCGCCAAAGGAAAGAAATTGGTTGAAGAAGACTTGATTGCAATAGCAGAAGATGTGCTGGGAGCCACTGCAAAGAAGGAGAGGATTGTGGAGCTCTTGGACATGAAACTACACTCCGAATTGCACAAAAAACCGGTGGCGACAGTAAAAGTTACTGTGAACGGAAAACCGAAAACCGCAACCAAAGAAGGAGTCGGACCGGTGGATGCGACATTGAATGCAATCAAAAAAGCGGTTGGAGACGAGAGCATAAGGCTGGACGAATACCATCTGGACGCGATTACTGGCGGAAGCGACGCGCTCGCTGAAGTGACAATCAGAGTAAGCAGGAACGGAAACTCCACAATAGCCCGGGGAGTGAATGAAGACGTGGTGATGGCTTCAGTGATAGCGTTCATCAACGGGTTGAACAGGATACTCAAAAAATAGTTTTCCCAGGTTTTTTGACCCGAGCTTGCGCGAGGGTCAAAAAAGCTGATGGCCTCAGTAATAGCGTTCATCAACGGGTTGAACAGGATACTCAAAAAATAATTTATCTTTCAGGAAGGACGCTGGCTCCTTTCAGTATTCTAACCACTTCCGGTAGCGGGATTTGTTTCACATCCTCGTCTCGAGCGCGGGTTAACGCAATTGTAAGAAGGGCATCATTTACTTTTTTGTCCGGCACTAGCGCCCTGGACTCTCTTGTGAGTCTCGCATCTTCATCCACGGAAGTAGGTCTTGTAAGCTCCCTGACAAAAGTGTACTCAGGCTCCCCTTCTTTCGAGACTTCAAACCCGGCGTGGCCTGGCTCCAGCCGAGTGTAGAAAATGAAGTATGAATTTCCATCTGAAACCTTTATGAAATGCCTCTGGTGAAGTCCAGACTGAACAAAAACTTCAACTCCGGGGCCGCCTTGCCAGGCTGCGTTGAGAATGGTCTGGTAGACTCGCTGTCTTTGCGTTTGCGTTTCTTTGGGAGCGCCAGGGCCGCCGGATTCCGGCTGCTGCATGGGAGGCTTTCCGCCTGGAGGCAGTATTATTTCAGGCATGATATTCAAGTATACACATTTTCACTATTAAAGTATATCGCCTAATATTGTAAGTCGAAATGAAGTCAGATACTGTAAAGAAGGGTATGGCAAGGGCTCCGAACCGAGCTTTGCTTTACGCAACGGGGGTTAGAAGAGAGAATCTTGGGAAGCCGTTTATTGGTATTGCCAGCTCTTTCACGGACTTGGTTCCAGGGCATGTTGGAATGCGCGATTTGGAGAGGTTTGTTGAAAGAGGAGTTTGTTCTGCAGGAGGAGTTCCGTTCATATTCGGCGTTCCAGCCATCTGCGATGGGATAGCGATGGGTCATCGGGGAATGCATTATTCATTGCCTTCAAGAGAGTTGATTGCAGACGAAGTTGAAAGCGTTGCTAAAGCCCATTGCCTTGACGGGCTGATACTGCTCACAAACTGCGACAAGATTACTCCAGGAATGCTTATGGCAGCCGGAAGACTGGACATTCCAGCGGTTGCCGTTACTGCAGGCCCTATGCTTTCAGGCAGGCATAAAGGGGAAAGAACAACGTTGATTAGAGGAACTTTTGAAGCGGTTGGAAGGTATCAGGCAGGGAAGATAACTGGGAAAGAACTTTTGGAATTGGAGTGCGCAGCCTGCCCCGGCGTTGGAAGCTGCCAGGGAATGTACACTGCAAACACGATGGCCTGTCTGACAGAAGCCATGGGAATGAGCTTGCCTTACTGCGGAACCGCATTGGCTGCTTCAGCAGAGAAAAAATGGATTGCGGAAGAAAGCGGAATAAGAATTGTTGAGCTCGTTAAGAGAGGCATTACCGCAAGGAAGATTATTAACAGGAATTCCATCACCAACGCGATTATCGCAGACAACGCGCTTGGAGGTTCAACGAACACGGTATTGCACATTCCGGCCATAGCGCATGAAGCAGGGGTTGAAGTAAAGATTGAACTGTTTGACGAGATTTCAAGGAAGACTCCGCACATATGCAACATGGATCCTAGCGGAGAACACATGATGGAAGACTTGCACTGGGCGGGAGGCATTCCAGGAGTCTTGCATGTTCTGAAAGAAATGCTGAAAGACAATCCAACGGTTTCAGGAAGAAAAATCAGGGAGATTGCTTCAGCAGGAATTGTAGTGGACGGCAACGTCATCAGGCCTTTAAGCAAGGCTTACCACAGGGAAGGCGGAATAGCGATACTGAAGGGGAATATTGCTCCAGACGGCTGCGTCGTCAAACAGAGCGCAGTCTCTGAAAAGGCATTGAAGTTCACTGGAAAAGCTTTGGTTTACAACAGCGAGGAAGAGGCGATGAAAGCAATTCTTGCCGGAAAAGCAAGGCCGGGACATGTTGTCGTCGTCAGGTATGAAGGCCCCAAGGGAGGCCCGGGAATGAGAGAAATGCTTTCGCCTACTTCGGCCATAGCCGGCATGGGATTAAGCGAAAGCGTTGCGTTAATCACTGACGGCAGGTTTTCAGGAGGCACCAGAGGACCTTGCATAGGCCACATAAGTCCTGAAGCAGCAGCCTGCGGCCCGATAGCAGCGTTGAAAGACGGCGATACAATAGAAATCGATATACCTGAAAGGAGGATTAATGTCAAACTTTCAGCGCAGGAGATGGAAGAAAGGATGAAAACCTGCAGGATAATGAAGAAGAAGCTGACTGGATACTTAAGCAGGTATGCTAGAATGGTTTCTTCAGCAGACAAAGGAGCCATACTGGAATGACGATTAGGATTTCTTCTTTGGCCCTAGTTTTTTTATAGCGCCATCTATTTCTTCGGCAAAAGGAGACTGATAGCCACGTTGCCTTTTCCCCATCTTCCTTGACCTGATGTTGTCTAGTCTTTTAGCTTCCATGAGGGCAGGCAAATCAAACTCATCGCCAAGCCTGCCAAGCACATGGGCCGCAGTCGCTCTAACACTAGAGCCGCCGGTTGTAATCAGCTCTCTGGCCCTCTCCAGGGCCAGCTCTGGGTTAGAGTTGACCAAGGAGGTTAGTTCGGTCCTAACGTCAGCTGGAACTCGGTAAGGTTGAGACTTCAATGCCATAAGTAATACTGTACAAGAGAGTTATTTAAATTTAAAGCAACGTAATCCTATTTTTAAAAAATGGGTTTCCTGGATTTTCTTAAAGGCGGCAAGAAGGCTGAAACGCAGAAGGAGGAAGTTAGCAAGCACTTTCAGACTTTTCTCGAGCAAGGCAGGATAGAGCTTGAAAGCAAAAGCTTTGAAAAGGCGGTTGAATACTTTGAAAAGGCGATAGCTGAAAGCGAGAAAATCAAAAGCAACCCGGCTGAAAAGGCGTTGGTTTATAAAGCCAGGGCTTTAGACGGCTTAGGCAGGTTCAATGAATCTGAAGCCATATACGACAAAGCCTTTGAACTGAAGCCTGAAGAACCTTGGATTTGGCACATGAGAGGATTGTCTTACATGGACCAGGGCCTGAACGAGAAGGCGATGAAATACTTTGACAAAGCCTTCGAATTGAATCCCATGTTTGAAGAGCCCATGATGGTTAAAGCCAGTTTGTGCGGAAAAAATGGGAGAGAAGACGTTCAGATTGAATGCTACCAGAGGATACTGCAGGCTAATCCAAGCAACGAGAGCGCAAAACAGAAGATTCAGAAAATGCTTGAAGACAACAAGATGCACAAAAACAGGCAGTGGCTTGGAGGCATAACGAAAGGCATGAAGCTGAGGGAAGGTTTAAGCGAGGAAGCTGAAAAATGAAAACAATACTCGTAATATGCGACGGCTTGGGAGACAGGCCAATAAAGGAATTGGGAAACAAAACTCCGCTTGAAGCAGCTAAGACTCCTAACTTGGACAAACTTGCAAGAGAAGGCATATGCGGAGTCATGCACACTCTTGGCTTTGGCTTGAGACCAGGAAGCGACACAGCGCATCTGTCGATATTCGGCTATGACCCGAAGGAATACTACCATGGGAGAGGGCCTTTTGAAGCTGCTGGAATTGGAATAGACTTAAGGCCGGGAGACATCGCCTTCAGAGGCAATATGGGCACTGTGGACGAAAACCTGGTTGTGAAAGACAGGCGCGCTGGAAGAATTAGGGACACGACGCCCTACGCCAAAGCGTTGGACGGCATTGAGATAGACGGAGTCAAGTTCATAGTAAAGCCTGGAACAGGATACCGCGTTGGAGTGGTCATGAGAGGACCTGGCTTGAGCAGCAGGATAAGCGATCCTGACCCGCATGAGCTTGACGTTAAAGTTCATGAAGCCAAAGCCTTGGACAATTCCAAAGAAGCTAGGTTCACTGCAAACGTGCTGAACAAGTTTCTTGTAAAAGCACATGGGATACTGAAAAACCTTGAGGCCAATAAACAGCGCATTAAGGAAGGAAACCCGCCTGGAAACTACCTGCTGGTGAGGGGAGCAGGATATGTTGCAGACACTCCATCGTTTGAAAAACGCTATGGACTGAAAGCCGCGTGCATAGCAGGCGCAGGACTGTACAAAGGAGTTGCGAGAATACTTGGCATGGACGGAATCAAAGCAGAAGGCGCCACAGGACTGCCAGACACAAACATAGAGTCAAAATTCAAAACAGCAGTAAAGGCGCTGAACCAATATGACTTCATTTTCATACACGTCAAAGCCGCAGACTCGCTGGCAGAAGACGGAAACTACAAAGGCAAAAAAGAGTTCATAGAAAAAATAGACAAAGCGGCCAAGCAGCTGGTCGGACTGAAAGACACGCTGATAGTAATTACTGCAGACCACACCACTCCCTGCGCATTGAAGACACATTCAGGAGACCCAGTGCCACTGCTGATGAACGGCCCAGGCGTCAGAGTTGACGACATAAAAGAATTCGGAGAAAGAAACTGCGCCAAAGGCGGCTTAGGCCACATAAAAGGACTGGAACTGATGCCAGAAATACTGAACATAATCGGAAAAGCACCCTTAGTTGGAGCATAAATCGGTTTCCGCGGTTTTCCCGAGGTTTTCACGGTTTTTCTGTTTTCCCCCTATCGGGGATTCATGCCATAGGCATGAACAGTTATCAGTTTTCAATTTCTATTTTCTGAAAACTTCTCCAAGACTTAAAACCAAGACTGCAAGCAAGCCTGCAGACACAAAAAACAAGGCATGCGAGTATTCATAGTACTTGTAGAGCACCAGAACCAACACAACCCGGTCCACAAGAAAGTCAAGCCAAGCCCCAGACTTGGATTCAATGCCTGCAATACGAGCAAGCATGCCGTCTCCGACGTCAAACAAAAACCACAGCACAAGAAAAACGAAAGAATAAAACCAGTTTACATTAAAGTAAAAGGCTCCCAAAAGGCCAAACAAAAAAGAAAGCAAGGTCAAATGCACTGGCCTGAAACCAATTTTGTGGAGAAAAAGAAAGAGCGGCCTGAAGAAGTTATCTAAGAGAAACTTAACCCTCTTCAAAAAAGCATACATAATCAATAATTAAACAACAGCCTAAATTACCTACTCCCCGCTGGTGTCAGGCCTTAAGACGCAGGTGCCGTTGATACAGGTTTCAGTGTTCAGACAAGCGGCCTTTGGAGTTCTAGAAGACGTCCAAATACAACAGCCACTACTGCAAGCGGGAGTGTAAGTCATCTCCCACACGTCATAGTCAACGCCGCCGGACTCACCGGCCTTACATATCGACTCAGAGTAAGCTGCTCCACAGCTTGAAGCGCTGGTACAGTGTATGCACAAAGTGGTCGGAGGTGAAGTAGTGGGCCTTGTAATGCAATCGCAGACCAGAGGACACCTAGTCGTGACTGGACAGGAAACCGAGGTAACAGCAGTAGAAACAGAAGAAACAAGGGTTGAAACCTTGGGACAATCGCTAAGCTGGGAAACAACCTTGCCGTCAAAACACTGGTATTTTATAACAGTACTTGGCTGGGTTCCGCCGCCACCCCCCTCTTCGCCGCCGGAAAGTATCATAAGAACTCCAACACCCAAACCAAGGAGGATAAGCAGTATCACAATGCCTACAACCATAAGCAGAATATGGTCCAACTTCATCTTGCGCTAATAATTAAGACAAGTTGTTTATAAATCAAAGAAAAGCTTTGGGCTCGCTTGGATTTTCCACCCTTCGGGTACTTCGTCCAGGGAACCTGGACTCAGCCCTCGGGGATTTCGTCCCTCTCCCCTATGGGGATCGGGACTCAAGAACCCTACGCTCATTTGATAATCTAGACGGGCTCGCTGGGATTCGAACCCAGGTCTCAGGGTTTCTTGGAGCTTTTATCACCTCGCGTTCAAAGATACTTTTTTCTTTCTTTGAACCCGAGGGCCTTTCTTTCTTTAGAAAAGAAAGAAAGGGGCTCTCCGAAGCCCCGCAGGATATCCGAGCTACCCCACGAGCCCTTTTTTGTACCTCGTTTTGTTTTTGCTTGTTTTTGGTTTATGTCTTTTATCGTTGATTTGAGCTTGTAGAGCGCTATCGAGCGATTCCCCGTAGGGAGGAGCGAAGATAGCGCAAAGCGCCAGCCGATTTTGCGGCTGCTGAGCTACCCCACGAGCCCTTAGTGTTATAGAATTAGGCAGATTCTGGATTAAAGAGTTGGCTTTGCATGCTAAAAAGCAGAATCCGTTGGTATTACACGCTTTTTCCTGCAATGCTGCTTGCTATTTGGCTTATGGCGCTGCTTACCGCGCTGCTTACCATGCTGCTCCTAAGGCTGCTTGTCTGCGTGTTTACGGTTGTGGTGGTTTTGGCTGCTGAGGTTGTAGTGGTGGTGATTACTGTGCCTGCAGTCATTATCAGCCTGCTGTTGCAGCCGTCGTACCATCCTCCGTCTTTGTATACTACACTACAGTGGGTGCAGCTTGCCTCCTTAACCAGTTCTTTGGTGCAGTAGTTGAACCATCCTTTCAGCGAGGGGCTTTTCTTGATGCACACTGGCCCGCAAGCTGGGAGTGTTGTGGTGGTGGTTGAAGCTTTTGTGGTGGTGATTAAGGTGGTTGCTTTGGTTGTAGACAGTAGGGTTTCAGCCGGCTTTTGCGGGTTCAACACGGTTTGATTGCAGTTTGTGAAAACCAGTGGAAGTCCGGTGCATGAGTCGTACCATCCTTCAAAGGAGTTCAAAGCGTTCATGCAAGCTGGCGAGCAATACCTACATTCCGCGTATTTTATCAGACTTTTGTTGCGGGGGTAATACCACCCCTCGGTATTGGAGTTCTTGTTCAAACAGACTGGCCTGCAGTCGGTAATACTCGGGGCGACATAGTTTCTCGTAGTCTGGGATAGTATTTGTATTGCAAAAGCATTGGTTGTTAAAAACAAAAGCACTAGCAGGGTTAAAGCAGTGAAGGTTGGTTTCATGGTTACCATATTGAGCAAAAACAAGTATTTAAAATACGATTTCCATGGTTTTCCCCCACCCTTCGGGTATTTCACCTTTCAGGTATTTCACCTTTCAGGTATTTCCTTCTCCCCTTCGGGGATCAGTCAACCTTCTCCCCTTCGGGGATCAGTCAACCCTCACTTCGCTCGGTCAACTTACGGGGATCCCCCGAGGGGACACGGGTTTCCAAGTTTCCATGGTTTTCACGGGTTTTCGGTTTTCGGTTTTCGCGGTTTTCACGGTTTCCAGTTTCTTCTGGCTAAAAGGCCTTTTTTCACACATCCTAAGTCTATTGCGTTTTTTAAGTGTTTCACTATGTAGAGGCCATCCGGCTTTTTCACGGCAACTGGCAGAGCTTTTATGAAATCCAAAGATTCTTTCCTGTCTAGCAGTATTGTATTTTCTGTTGTTTGGTTGTAGAACATTTGGACTGCGTTTACTGTGAGCTCAATCTGTTTGTTTTTTCTGGCAAACAGCATTCCAACTGATTCTACTGTGAAACCGCTGAAGTCCTGCATCAAACATTGTTTGCATGCAACCCAGATTTCATCTTTGCTTTCCAGGAAGACAAGGTCTTTGAATTGTTTTCCTTCAACCCTGGATCTCTCAGCCAGCTCTTCCAGCAGAGCTTCCTTCTCCCTTGTGTTCAGTATCTTCAATTGCCGCATTTTCTGATTCTTGCAATGAAAAAGCCTTCGGTGTCGTTGTCCTGCGGATAGATTCTGGCGCAGTTTTTGACTTCAGGAGAGTATTTTTTTCCACCCCACTCTGCAACTCCACTTCTGTATTTGAATGCTTGCTTGCCTAACGGCTCTATTTTTATGTTGCCGTGTTTGCTCAAAATATGGTCTATTACCTCCTCATTTTCCTCTGGAGCGAGAGTGCAGGTCGAGTAGATTAAAACCCCCTTTGTGTCCAATAGTTCTATGGCATTTGTAATCAACTTCTTCTGCAAGCCAGAATGCCTTAGTATCTTGTTTAAGCTCCATTGTTCCAGTGCTTTCGGATTCTTCCTGAACTGGCCTTCGCAGGAGCACGGCGCGTCTAACAGTATTTTGCTGAACTTTGTTTTGCATTCTATTTTGCCTGCAAAATCCATCGAAGTTATTGCAACGTTCAAAACCCCATATTTGCTGAGGTTGAACCTCAATGCGGCCCTCCTCTTGAAGTCTATTTCGTTTGCCAGAATGCAGCCTTGGTTTTCCATCAAAGCAGAAAGGTGTGTTGTCTTGCCTCCAGGAGCAGCGCAGACATCCAAGACAACATCCTGGCTCGTTGGCCTTAGAATTTCAGGCGGAATCAAGGACGAAGCTTCTTGGATGTAGTAGTGGCCGAGAAAATACTCCAATGTTTCGCTCAAGCCTTTGCCTTCAACCCAGAAACCAGCTTCACTCCATGGAACCTGCGTTAAGGCGAAATTCTGCCCCCTCAGGCCTGCAGCAAGCTCATCTTTAGTTGTCTTCAGAGCATTCACCCTGATTGACTTTCTGAGAGGCCTTCGGGAGTATTCAAAAAACCTTTCGGAGTCCTCAGCCAAAGCTTGGAACCTTTCTTCCAGGAGAGACAGACTATTTTTCTTCATGCTTGTATAAGGTCTTCAAATTGAATTTTCTCCTGTCTGTGAACGGGAGCTCTCTCGCCCCGGAAGACTCGAACTTCCTGCTTGCGCACAATTCTTCAAGCCGTTTTCTGACTGAATCTCGTATTGCAATATTTTTGCTGGAGAGATATTCCTGATACAACAGACTCAACTGCCTCAAGTCCAAGTCTTTACTATACCTGCTCGAGAATTTTTCTATCAAGTTGCCTTCAACGCCGCTGTCAAAGCCCTTCAGTATGTCTTCCAGCACGTGAAAGCTCGCATTCATGGCAAAGGATTTACCGCCTGGATTGTTTGAACAACCTCTCTCCGGCATCAAAACGCGCAAAGCGGTCCAAGTTCTTTTTCTTCAAAACTCCGGCTATCTGGCCGTCATCATCCAATAGGGCAATCCTGCTTGCGCCGGTTTTCTTGAACTTGTCCATAACCTCATCTATGCTGGTATTCATGCTTGCCATGACCAAGGACTCAAGCTTCAGGTCGCCCACCTTCAGGTTGCAGACGTCCATATAGCTTGAAATTGCGTTGAATATCACAATGTCGGTTATCATTCCAACGTGCTTTCCTTCACGGTTGTCGACAATCATCGAGCCGATGTTTTCTTCCACCAGACGTCTTGCCACCTCCCTCACCGGCTCGTCAAGCCAGCAGTAGACAACCTTCTTCCTCGCATAGTCATAGGGTGTTAAAACCATCATTTCAATCAACCTCTCTTGCTTTTAACCATCTTGAGGCGGTAGAAGCGCTCCCTCTCAAGCTCGCCCAGCCGCATCTCAATATACTTTCTTGTGTTCCTTAGTTTTGGTATAATATTGTATTCTAAGGCATTAACCCTTCTTTTAGTCCTCTTGGTTTCCTCTGAAAGAGCTTTGAGCATTGTTTCAACCTCAAGCAACTCCAAAACCCTGCCTGCAGCAATCTCATACTCGCTTGAAACCTCATCTACAAGCGGGTTTACCAAAGCAAGGCTGTAGTTCCTTTCATCCAGCTTTCTCTCGAACACAAACTTTGAAATCCTTGGCAGGGAGACGCCCATGACATTCTTGTAGGACACTTGGACCTCAACCCCTCTTTCTGAAGTAAGGGAGAGGGACTTCATTTCAGAAGGGCCTGCAACAGCGTTGGCCATTGTTATGAATTCCCTGGCCTTCAGAATCTGTGAGACAGTATTTTCAGCAGTTTCCTCGGCCTCTTTGGCAGCTGACATGAACTCAAGCATCAGTGCATCGCGCTTTTCCTTCAGCAATCTATGGCCTTTTTCCGCAAGCTGCATCCTATGCTTTATGTTCAAAAGCTCCATCCTTGTGGGGCTAATCCCCTCAACCATTTCAGCCATCTTTCTTCACATAAAACTTTTCCATCAATTCCGGAGGAATTCTCTTCAACTCCAATTCGGGCAGTATTGAAATCAAATCCCAACCCAGATTTAAAGTCTCTTCTATTGAACGCTCTTCGTCTTTTTTCTGCGACAGGAACTCACCCTCAAAGCGTTCCGCAAACTCAAGATATTTCTTGTCTCTGGAGCTTAAAGCCTCCTCTCCGACAACGGCGACCATATCCCTCAAGTCGCGCCCTTCGGCATAGGCCACGTAAAGCTGGTTTGAAACACAATCATGGTCTTCCCTAGTTCTCCCAGCGCCTATGCCGCTGTGCATCAGTCTGGAAAGGGAAGGTAGGACATCTACTGGAGGGTAAACGCCCTTCTTGTGCAAGCTTCTGGACAGGACAAACTGTCCTTCAGTGATGTAGCCAGTCAAATCTGGGATAGGATGCGTTATGTCGTCATCTGGCATCGTCAGTATTGGAATCTGCGTTATGGAGCCTTTTCTATCCTTGATTCTTCCAGCTCGTTCATAGATGGAAGCTAAGTCAGTATACAAATAGCCTGGATACCCCCTCCTCCCAGGAACCTCCTCTCTTGCAGAGCTAACCTGCCTCAAAGCCTCGCAATAGTTTGTCATATCTGTCAGCAATACGAGAATATGGTAATCACACTGGAATGCCAGATATTCTGCAACAGTCAAAGCCATCCTAGGAGTGATGAGCCTCTCAACGGCCGGGTCATTGGCGAGATTCAAAAAAGAAACAATTTTCTCTGAAGCCCCGGTTTTCTCGAAACTCCTTTTAAAGAACGCTGCTTCATCGCTCGTTATGCCAATAGCTGCGAAGACCACCGCAAACTCCTCTTCCCTTCCAAGGACCTTCGCCTGTCTTGAAATCTGCGCTGCAAGCTCGTTGTGCGGAAGCCCGGCAGCGCTGAAGATTGGCAGCTTCTGGCCGCGAACAAGAGTGTTCATGCCGTCTATCGCAGAAATCCCAGTCTGGATGAAGTCCCTCGGATGCTCCCTCGCCTGCGGGTTAATCGGCCAACCGTTTATGTCAACCCTCTGCTCTGCTATGACCTCAACGCCGTTATCTATTGGCCTGCCGATGCCGTTGAAAGTCCTCCCAAGCATGCTTTCAGAGACGCCTATCTTCAGAGACTCGCCCAAAAACTTTACAGCTACGTTGATGTCAAGGCCAAAGGTGCCTTCAAAAACCTGGACCACTGCTTTGTCTAAAGTCACGTCCAAAACCTGGCCAGTCCTCGTTCTACCAAACTTGTCCCTTATTCTAGCCACTTCTCCATAACTCAC
>VGJA01000010.1 GCA_016867655.1 Candidatus Altarchaeales archaeon
GATAGGCATGATAGTGCTCTGGCAGCTTGGTGTATTCACGCCGCCGATTCCAAAAAGAGGCTCGCTAGGCTTCTCGCAGATAACTCCGTCGGACTGGGTGGTCTCAACTGGAGACGTCGCCTACGTCAGGATGGCAAACGACGGCGGAGTGCCGGTGAAAATACCTGCAGGAGGGATGAACTTGGATGTCTATCAGGTGTCATGTGATGTCGGTAAGACGCCGAATGTTGATGTTACATTGAATCCGGGCGCAAGCAAGATTTTTGTTTTCCACTGTTCTGGGGCAACGAAGATATCTGAAAACTTCAAGGTAGGCGACTACTATGAAGGAGACATTACAATAGAATACGTAAACCAGGTTTCCGGGGCTGAGCACAAAAGCGTTGGAAAAATATTCGGCCCAATAGAGGGGAGGGCCCAGTTTGGAGGAGAAACACCGCCAACAACACTGCCCGGAAACTGCGGTGACGACTGCACCCAGCCGGGAATCGTGAACGCAACTGAGTGCACCAGAGACAACGACTTAAACTGCACCTACTGCGACTTATACAAATATGAATGTGTGCCAGAGGGAAGCTGTGGAAAACCCTGCACGCAAGAAACCGCTGCAATAGACTGCGAGATAACGTGCAGTTGGTGTAACCCAAGCAACAAGAGATGTGAGCAAGGCGACTGTGGAAAACCGTGCACAGTAGACGAGGAATGTACATATGGATGCGAAGACTGCATCAACGGCATATGCTCCAATCCAGAAGAAAGGTGTCCAGACTGCAGTCCGACATTTGGAGGGACAATAGACCCGCTGGAATGCTTTAATGATGAATGCCAGTTCTGCCTCAACTGGGAGTTCACCTGCGTAAATCAAGGAGGCTGCGAACAAGATTGCTTGAAAGACAGCGACTGCGACGAACAACCATGCTGCTACTGCAATCCAGCAAGCGACAAATGTGAGCAGGGAGACTGTCTGAAACCATGCACAGTAGATATGGAATGCACAATGGGATGCAATGAATGCATTGGAGGCAAGTGCAAGGGAGGGTGCATGGCAGCAACGTCAACAATCACTGCAACGTCAACAAGCAGCAGCACAAGCTCAACCTCGAGCTCAAGCACCACTACTGGAGTGGATAGCGGATACATAATCGTGGGTCAAGTCTATCCAAAAAACGGAAGCATAGGATATGCCACAGTCACACCCTGAAGAATGGAAAAAAGGGGATATGTCTTAACATGGGATGCCGTCATCGCACTGGCCTTTGTCTTCATGATAGTCCTCGGCGCCATAGGACTCCAGTATTCCAGGTCATACAACACCGGAAAAACTATATTCGAGCAGATACATTTGATTGCTGAAAACTCCATCGAAACGCTGAACAAACAAGGAGTATTAGACCAGATTGGGCGTGAGTGGGCCAATGGAAACTATTCAAACACAACAGAACTCAACTCTGGAATCTTCCATGGCGCAACCGAGACCGCAAAAAACATTTTGGACCAGATGATTCCAGAAAATATGGGCTACAGAATCCTGGCTGACAACGACACGATATACGACAGCAAATACGACCCAAGAAAAAAAAGGCCTGCTGAAGAAAAAGCTTCAGACAAAACAAGGGCCTTGAGATTGGTTTCAGGATACGCCCAAGACAAGCCTGGAAGAGGATGGGTTGCAAGAGCCTGGCTCATGGAAAACAACACCGGAACAATAAACACTCTAACAGAAACTCCGATGGGGGCAAACCCCGGAACCGAGTTCAACCTATCTTTTGCAGCAGAAAACGAGAAAACCCTCTATTTGAGGATACCGAAAGGAGTGGGGATTAAGCATGCCAGCCTGAAGATAAGCTGGAGCAGCATGTCCACGACAACCACCACCACAACGACCAACTTTGAAAGCAGCAGCTCGTCAAGCAGCTCATCAAGCAGCCTGGCAAGCACCAGCCCGGTATCGACGACAACGACCATACCCCAATGTCAGCCGTGCCCACAGAACGCATGCCCAACGCCAGCATACGAATACTCAACAAAAAGGACAAACTTCCACTACTTCACAACAACAGAAGACAACTGCAATGTGACCATAGTGATGACCCCAACATCTGACAGCGACTATGACCTCTATATGAGACTCATTGCAGGCCCACAGGGATGCAATACAGACAACAACACCTTTGACAGCCTGCACTGCAACTCAAACAACCTCTATGACAGGCCAGGTTTTGTGGAATGGTGCCGATACAGAAACGTAAGCCAAGGCACATACTACCTTAGAGTAGACTGCTACTACGACTCCCTTGGAAACGCACACTGCCCAAACACATACGACCTTACAGTAGAATACTCTGGGGAATGCGCCGGGGCAACAACAACAACAACCACAACGACGACAACCACCACCAGCACAACAACCACAACAACAACGACCACCACAACAACAACCACAACAACCACAACGACGACAACCACCAACACAACAACCACAACAACAACGACCACCACAACAACAACCCAGCCCGGACCATCATGCAAAGACGGAGGACTAACACTCAGCTGGACAACACAAGACTACGACGAAGACCCGCCCAACGCCAGGCCAAAGCTAAACAACCAAAACAACGTAGAACACCCCATTGGAGAACAATACGACACCAGAACAGACTTAACCAGAGATGAGATACACACTGGAGGATACCCAGGAGAACTCAGAACATTCGACATCATATTCTACGTGCCGATAGACTTAGGAAACGAAGCATCCATATACATAAAAGCAGGAACCACAGACGGCGAGGAAGGAGAAACCAACTTCACAACCGGAGGACAACACATTGGAAGATGCACTATAAGCGGCCAGCCAACAAACGGAGCCTTCGGAAGATGGGGCGAATGCACAGCAACCTTGGACACAACCAAGCTCACAAAAGGGGCAAACAACACAATGACAGTAACAAACAACGTGGAATGGGATATCTTCGGCCTGGAGTTCATAGACTACGACTACATGGAATTAAACTGCGTTCCAGTTTAGTTCGGTTTTCCGAGGTTTCCACGGTTTTCAGTTTTCACAGGTTTTCTATTAATCACACAAAAAGGTTCTAGTATATAAATCACTTCAAAGAACCCTCATTTTTAAACGAGAACGTTCCTTATATTACCATGTGCGGCAGAAAGAAGGTTTCTAAAAGCAAAACATCTTCTAGGAGAACTTCAAAAAAAAGCAGCGTGCTGCGGGACATCCTGGTTGAAAGCATGAGCGAAGACCACGTGGCCATAGTCGAAAAACTTTCAGAGCCAAAATACGACGAAGACGTTGCAGCCGAACTAAAGCTCAAGTCAACCATAGTAAGAACACTTCTCAACGACCTGCACATGAACAGCCTAGTAGGCTATGAGAGAAGCAAAAACAAGAAAACCGGATGGTACACCTACCTTTGGAACAGAAGAGACGGCAAAATCAAGGAATACATCCAAGGCTACCTGAAAGGCAGATTAGAGGAGTTGAACAAACAACTGGACTCCGAAAGACAGGGCATGAACTTCAACTGCTCCTGCAGCAGAGTCCCCTTCGAAACGGCAGTGGAACAGAACTTCAAATGCTCCGAATGCAACGAAAAGATGAAGGAGTACGACAACTCAGACATAATCGACAAGATTGTGAACGAAATTTCCAACGTAAACAGCCTGCTGGCGCAAACTGAAAATGACACCTTCTTTGAAAGAGGCAAGAAATAAAAAATTAGACAGAAGGAAAGCGCTTTTTCTACTGAAAAAATGTGGATGCAATAGAGAGGTCATAAAACACTGCACCGCCGTCTCCAAGGAATCGCTCAAGCTTGCACGCAGGCTAAAGAAAAAAGGTTTCAAAGTTGATTTAAATTTCATAGAGACTGCAAGCTTGTTGCACGACATAGGCCGAAGCAGAACCCATGGAATAAGACACGGACTGGAAGGAAGCAGAATCCTGAAAAAATATCCGAAATACGCAAGCGTCTGCAAAAAACACATAGGCGCAGGCATAGACAAAAAAGAAGCCGAGAGACTCGGCCTCCCGGCAGGAAACTACATTCCAAAAACAATTGAAGAAAAAATCATCACACACATTGACAACACCATAGAAGGAAGCAAAAAAATACCAATAGAAAAAACAATAAAAGCCTACAACAAAAAGCTGGGAAAAAAACATCCGGCAACGAAAAGAATAATAAGACTGAGTGAGTACATGAAAAAATTGCTAGAATCCTAAACACGCCTAAGCGCTCTATTTACAGGAGCTTTGTCCAAACGCTTCTCAATTTCGGCATCAACTAAACACTCAAGCACGTCATCGGGAGTATTAGCATCGCTTACAGCACGCATGCGATTGGCAGAATAAACCATCTGCCTGACAACGGTCTCCTGCAGACCACGATTCAAGTGAGGAAGCAGGAGCTCCCCCTCAATGTAAGGCCTATAAGCCTTGTTGCCTTCAGACAGGATACGTACAACATCCAAAACCTTATCCCTACTTGATTCTTTCCCATGCTTTGCATTCAACTGCTCTGCAATAAGCTTCCGATTCTCAGGACTGTCCCTCTTCCAGAACATCCACTCATAAATCCAAAAAATATCCCTTGCGGAAACATCATCCCTTTCATACAGCCTAGAAGTAGTCCCAAGAATTCTGACAGCATCGTGGCTGCTGAAGTCACTGCCAAGAAGATTTTCAAACCTCCTTATCATAGCAACAGGCACGCCATCAATAACATCAACCATAGAGAATATATCAGATTTTTGAGATTAAAACAACCCTGCTGTCAACCTTCTCGTCCTTAATTTTGTAGTCAAGCAAGTCAGCAAGTTTTTCAGAGAATTGTCTTACTTCAGCGTGAGAAGGCATGTTGTCTATTGAAAGACGCCTCCGGCTGCCGCCGACGAACATGAAGGCCTTGACTTCAACAAAATCCGGCTCAGCCTTTTCTATCAACCTGGCGTAGCCTGCAGGGTTTTCCATGTTCCAGCCTTTCACAAGAGTAAGCCTTACAACAGTCCTGGTGTTAAGGTCTTTCATCAAATCCAATGTCTCGTTTATCCTCAGCCAGCCATCCTTGATCAACGGATTGTCAGTTCTCAGGTAAGTCTTTTCGTCCGGAGCATCCAGCGAGACATAAAACTGGGATGGCATTTCAGTCAACGCTTTAATCCTCTCGGGAAAAGTCCCGTTTGAAACCAAAAAGGTGGTGAACTTTCTTCTATGAAATTCCCCCAAAAGTTCGTTCATCTTTGGGTAAACCATCGGCTCTCCGACAAGGCTTATGGCAGCCTGGTTTGGAGTCTGCGCTTCCCTAAACTTTTTTTTGTTCAACCGCTCTGGAATGCCGCCAAAGCCTGCAAGCAAAACAAGCTGCTGTTTGATGCACTCGTCCACCACAAAACCAGGTTCGTCAAATTCCTTCAATTCCGTTCCAAGGGTGTATTCAGTCATCCTCCAGCAGAAAATGCACTTGTGAGTACACCAAGCAACAGAAGGAGTCATCTGAAGGCAGCGGTGTGACTGAATTCCATAAAACTGTTGTTTATAACAGAAACCTTCGTCCATGATGCTCTTTTTAGCCCAGTGGCACAGCTTCACCGCACTGTGGCTTCCAGCCAGCTTGTAGTGCTGTTTTTCAAGCAGGGTTTTAAGGTTTTTAAACTCCATTTTCAGTGGAAATCAAACAGTAGAGGCGTTTTTCAGCCCTGGAATATCTTTTTAAACCTAGATTCATATATCATAGAGAATATCTATATTAAACCACACAACAGCAGGTGAAATACATGGTAACTTACATAATCGCAAGACAGCTGGGCGGAAAACCGGTCATCACCGTCGGCGGTGAGGAACTCGGCAGACTAGACGACGTGATAATAGACGAACAAAGCGGAAGATTCATCTCGATTGTTGTTGAACCACTGGCCAACGTGGCGCACGGCGCCAACTACCCTAAAGACAAGGACGGCAATTTGTTGATACCATACGACTCGGTCAACGCAGTGGGCAAGGTTATTGTGGTGAAATAACCTATTGCACATTTTCTATTTTTGCACAAGGCTTAGTGAGTTATTTTTCCCATATCCCCCACTGTTTTATCCAAGTTAGCTCTGAATGTCCTGCCAATTATGTCATGCAGTCTTGCAATAATCCAACAAAAAGGATTAATGATGTTATGTAAGTCATGTCTCCGTAAGAGCCTATCCCACTAGACGAGTTGTTTTTCTCCAGGGTGTGGTGTTTGTGCTGGATTTGGCAGTGGAAATTTTAGCCTACTGGGATAGGCTCTAAGCTTCATCTAATTCAACACCAAAACTCCTGCATGAGCTATGCCACGCAAGCCTGAAACTTTTGCCTGTGCTTTACAATACAACTCCAATGGGAGTTTGGTTGTCCTAGCTTGCAGCGTCCGTATTTTTGCTTCTAGCTTGCATGCATGTTTGCTCTACATTATGCCTGCAGCGTTCGTATTTCCTGCCTCCAGTCAGCATGCATGCCCTATGTTCTGGCCTGCAGCGTTCGTATTTTCAGCATCCAACCGGCATGCTTGTTTGCTCTGCATTATATATAGGAAAGTTGATATGTTTTATTACATAAGGGGAGGATGAAGCCGATAGTCTTGTGCATCGACAGGGACGACGACATAGGTCGTAAAACAAAAACCCAGGGGCCGATTGTAGGTGTTGAAAAGAACCTGGAGGTAGCCCAGGCTCTGGGTTTGGCTGACCCTGAGGACACGGACGTGAACGCAATCTTTGGTGCAGTAAAGACCGCGAAAGAATTGGGCACTGAAGTCGTGACTTTGACTGGGGACTTCAAGGTTGGAGTAATATCTGACGCAAAGTTGATCAAACAGCTGGAGGAGGTCATGAAAAAGATGAACCCGAGTTCTGTGATTCTTGTGTCAGACGGCGCTGAGGACGAGCAGATTATTCCCATAATACAGTCGAGGATTAAGATTGATTCGGTGCAGACGGTTATAGTGAGGCAGAGCAAGGAATTGGAGAAGGCGTATTTCAAGATAATACATTTCATCAGGGAGATTTCAAAGCATCCTGATGTTGCAAGACTGATTTTCGCAATGCCGGGAGTTGCTTTGGTTTTGCTTGCCATAGGCGGTTTGAAGGCCTTGAGTTTAATAATGGGCGTCGTCGGCGCTTACTTGATATTGAAAGGATTAGGCTTTGAGGAGGAGTTTTTCGACAGGATGCTGAATTTCATAAAGTCTTTGTCTTCGGAAAGAGTCAGCGCGTTGATTTACCTGGTCAGCGCGGTGATGCTCATCTTTGGAGTGTTGACGTTCCAAGGCGACTTGGGCAGAAACTCGCTTACTGTGTATGAAATGCTTTCGTCTGTGGACAGAATTTCCTCGTTCATACTGAACTCCAGTTCAATAGACTTGATTGCGCTGTCTTTGATTGCAGGCATGCTCGGCAGGATTATAGACGAGTATGCAGGCAAAAACTACTTGAAGATAAGGAAATACCTGATGCTCCTGGCTTTGGTCATACTTGTGAGGGTGATACTCCAGTCTGGAGCCAGCTTCATAGAAAACCCTGAAATCTACGGGCTGACAAACTTCATATCCAACATGGTTCTGGGAGTGGTTGCCTTTATAGTGTGGATTAAGCTGACCGAATACTGGTTCATCAACGAGATAAACATCATGAAGAATGTGATAAAGGACTTGCTTGGGAAGGACGTTTATGGACTGGACAACAAGCCGATTGGAAAAGTGTCCAAGGTGATTCTGGAAGGCTTGGAGCTGAGCGCTCTAAAGATTGGCAGACGCGTAATAGCCAGAAAAGACATAATAGAAACGGGGACTGTGATAAGGGTTAATGCTAAATAGGTGGTTTTCGGTTTTCAGTCTTCGGTTTCTCCCTCTCGGGGTGTGCCTCATATGGCACATGCACCTGGCGAAGGTGCACCTGCGGGACAAGTTTCCGCGGTTTTCACGGTTTCCGCGGCTTACAGTTTTCAGAGTTAGGCACTACATTTCCTTTTCAACACAGCCAAAACCAAAGCCAATTTACCTTAGATTTCAGCCAGTATCACAGTGTAGTTTTTTCCGTAGAATTTGGCGCAGGCTGGGCAGGTGGTGTAGAAAAAATACATTTTTTTCAAAACCTTGTTTTTGGATTTCACGTATTCCTGCATTTCCTTCGCCCACTTGCCTGCGTCTTTGTAGTGGCCTTCGAACACTTTGGTGAGGAAGGTGCCTGACATTTTCACCATCTCTGCTCCGGGAACTTCTCTGGCGACTGCGATGTAGATGTCTATGTTCCAAAGACTTTTTTCGTCTGTGAACATCAATGGCTCTGGCGGTAGCGCATTTGCATTCTTGATTTTTTCTGTGTTCCGAACTATGACGCCTCCGAAGTTCAAGGGTATGTGCAAAAAGCTTTTCACTTGGTCTTTCAGGAACAGCTTGTCCTTCCATGTGATTTCCTTCTCGTTCCAGGGTTCTGGGTTGAACCTAGGGCAGCAGCCTGTTTCAGAGTCTTCATACAGTTTGTCCATTTCAGTCACCTATTTTTTGAATAATACTTCGCATGCGTCTGTTTCCCCTGTTTTTATCTCGATTTCCTTTATTTTGCCTGTGTTTTTAACGTCCTCCAGGACTTTTTCCAGGAGTTCTTTTTTATCTTCTGGCACTTTCAATACCGCTTTTTCTATTTCAGCGCTCAGCGGCATGCTTGCATTGGATTTCGCCTTTCGGATTAAAGCAATGAGTTCAACTGCGAGGTCGCCTGATGCTTCAGCCTTCTCGTCCTCGAATTCTTTGCCGAAAGCAGGCCAGATTGTGTTGTGTATCGACTTTTCTTTCTCGGTCTTGCGGTAGCATTCTTGGTAGATTTCTTCTGTTATGTGTGGCATTATTGGAGCCATCAGTTTCAATATGGCAAGCAGGCTGTGGTAGAGGGTGTATTGCACTGCCCTCCTAGATTCATTACCATAGACTTCAGGCTTGTAGAGCCGGTGCTTTATCATCTCAAGGTAGTAGTCGCAGAACGTCAGCCAGAAATATTTTTCGGTGTCGGCTTTCGTGTGCGAGTATTCGTATTGTTCGAAGGATTCGGTTGCAGTGTCAACCACTTTCTTTAGTTTAGCGAGAAGCCATTGGTCTATGACTTGGAGTTCAGGCTTTTTTTCTTTTGGATTAAAGTCTTCAAGGTGCATGAAAACGAACTTGCTTGCGTTCCAAAGCTTGTTGAGGTATTTCTGGCCTGTCACCAGCTCTTTTTCCAGGAAAGGAAGGTCTTCGCCCAATTTGCTGCTGGCAGCCCAAAAGCGCAGTGCGTCAGCGCTGTATTTTACAATCATCTCCTGGGGTTCTATCACATTGCCCTTGCTTTTGCTCATCTTCTTGCCGTGAGGGTCTTGAGCATGGCCTGAGATGACAACGTCTTTCCAGGGGTTGACTCTGTCGTGCATTCTCGACTTCACGACTGTGTTGAAAAGCCAGAACGTTATGATGTCATGAGCCTGCGGTCTTAAGCTCATTGGATAAAGTTTTTTGTATATTGGATGGCCTTTATACAATTCCACTGAAAGCTTTGGCGTCAGTGACGAAGTGGCCCAGGTGTCCAAAACGTCTTTCTCTGGCTCGAATTCACTGCAACCGCATTTCGAGCATTTTTCAACCGGAGGCTTGCTAGTCAACGGGTCCACAGGCAAGTCTTCTTCTCTGGCAAGAATTATTTCATCGCATTTTTTGCAATACCAAACCGGGAACGGAACTCCGAAATAGCGTTGTCTTGAAATCAGCCAATCCCAAGCCAAACCTTTAACCCAGTGGTCATAGCGGTGGCGCATGTGTTCTGGAAACCAGCGGAGTTGTTCGCCCCAGATGACCATTTCGTCTTTCAAGTCCAGGTATCTGATGAACCATTGCTTGCTTTTCAAGTATTCTATTTCAGTTCCGCAGCGTTCGTGAACGTTCACTGCGTGAGTTATCGCCTTCTGGCTGACAAGCAAGCCGGCGTTCTTCAAGTCTTCTATAATCTGTTTTCTGGCTGCAGCAATCTTCAAACCCTGGTATTTGCCGGCCAGTGCCGTAAGGCGGCCGTCAACTCCGATAGCCTCTCTTATGGGTAGATTGTGGGCTTTCTGCCATTCCATGTCAGTCTGGTCTCCGAAAGTGCAGCACATGACGATTCCAGTGCCTTTTTCAGGGTCTGCCCTTTCATCAGGCAGTATGGGAACTTCCATGTCAAACAAAGGCACTCTAGCTTTCTTACCCTCCAAACTTTGGTATCTACTATCTGAGGGATGATAGAAGACTGCAACGCAAGCTGGCAATAATTCAGGCCTTGTCGTTGCTATTACCAAGTCTCTAGCGTCTACTTTGAAGACTATGTCGTTGAATGAGGACTGCAGTTCTTTGTCTGCGCACTCGACCTGGCTGATTCCAGTCTGGCATTCAGGACACCACATTGTAGGAGCTTCTTTCCTGTATTCCCTGCCGTCTTTATACAAGTCTAAAAAAGATTTCTGAGATATCTTCTGGCAGTGTTCGTTGATGGTGGTGTAGAAAATCCTCCAGTCGCAGCTCATGCCAATCCTCTTCCAGTCTGAAATGTATTTAGGCCTTAATTCTTCTTCCAAAGTCTTCAGGCAAAGCTTGACGAAATCAGCCCGGTTCATGTCTCTGGCTCTGACATTCTTCATCTTTTCCACCAGTCTTTCAGTGGGAATGCCGTTGTCGTCAGTGCCAAACGGGTAGAATATGCTGAAGCCTTGCATTCTTTTAAACCTTACTATGAAATCCTGCTGCGAGTAGGAGAAAGCATGGCCAAGGTGCATTTTGCCTGAAACCGTCGGCGGCGGAGTGTCTACTGAATAAACCTCTCGGGTTGAATCTGGATTAAACCAGTAGACTCCCTCATCCTCCCAAAACTTCTGCCAGCGAGGTTCTGAAACCTTAGGGTCGTAATTCTTGTCCACTTTGAAAAACACCTGTGGTTTAAGGTATTCAACTAGACGGATAAAAATCGAATGTTGCTTTATCGCCTACGGCAAGCCCTATTTCATTCGCCACGCCGGCATTCAATTCTAGAACGTATCTGGCCTTGGCGTCAGGTGTTATTGACTTGCAAGCTTCCGTCTTGCACGGCTGAACGTTCCTGCTCAGATACACAACGTCCATGCTCTCGTTAATCCATATTATGTCCAAGGGAATCAGCATGCCTTTCATCCAAAAGTTGTGTATGCCCTCGTCTTCAAGCATGAAAAGCATGCCCTTGTCGGAATCCAAATACTGCCGGTTCATCAATCCTTTAGCGCGCTCAAGAGGGGTTGAAGCCACTTCCACTGTGAAGCATTTTTCATTAAAGCAGGCTCTGCCGGTTTTAGAGTCATTGCAGCCGGACAAGAGAACCACAGCAGCCAGCATGCAAGCAATCAGTAGACTTTTTTGTCTTTCCTTTTCGACCATTGTTTAAACAACTCCAAAGCTTCTTCTCTCATGAAGCCGCCTAAAATCTTGACTGGACTGCAGCCGAATTCCTTCATGTCTGCGTTGCAGATTTTCAGTTCGCTGAAGCCTGCTTTTTTCGCATCAAGTATGGTGGCTCCGTATATTATCTTGTCTATTTTAGCCCAGTGTATGGCGCTAAAGCACATGGGACAGGGCTCGCAGGTGGAGTAGATGACGCAGTTTTCAAGGTTTACAGTTTTTCCCCTGCCGGGGATCCTGCGGGACAGTTTTCGGCAGGCTTGCCGTATGGCATTAATCTCAGCGTGCGCTGTTATGTCAGTGTCTTTCCAGACTGTGTTGTGCGCGCAGGAGACTATTTTGCCGTCTTTTACTATGCAGGCTCCGAAAGGGGTTTGGCCTTTTTTAATCCCTTCCTTTGTCTTGGCAACCGCAGCCTTCATGAAAGTTTCGTCTGACATATTGCTATATAATTTGCCTGCAAGCTTTAAAGCACGCGCGATGCAGGAGAAGGCAGAACCGCATATGTATTTTTCTGTGCAATGCTGCTGTTTTATATTCATTTCCATCCTATATTCATTTCATTATGATTGAACCGTTGATTCAAAAGCTGGTTGACAAACAGGATTTGACTGCTGAGGAGGCTGAGAAGGCCATGGAATTTTTGATGACTGCTCAGACTACTGACGCGCAGAACGCTGGCTTTCTGATTGCCTTGAGGATGAAAGGGGAAACGCCATTGGAGATTGCTTCCATGGCCAAGGTGATGAGAAAGCACGCTTCAAGCATCAAGCCTGATGTGAAAGGAATTCTTGTTGACACCTGCGGCACAGGAGGGGATAGAAAGGGAACCATAAACGTTTCAAGCATTGCAATGTTCATCACTGCAGGCGCTGGAATCCCGGTGGCTAAGCACGGCAATAGGAGCGTGAGCAGCCAGTGCGGGAGCGCAGACGTTCTTGAAGCATTAGGAGTGAAAGTAGACTTGCCTCCTGAAAAAGTGGAAAAATGCATTGAAGAAAACGGAGTCGGCTTCATGTTCGCCCCAGTCTTTCACACCTCAATGAAGAATGTCATGCCTGCAAGAAAACAGCTTGGAGTCAGAACAGTCTTCAACGTTCTCGGACCCTTGACTAATCCGGCTAACGCGCAAGGACAGATTATTGGAGTTTTCTCTGAAAGCCTGACTGAAAAGCTGGCTGAAGTGTTGAAATTATTGGGAGTTAAACGCGCTTTTGTCGTTCACGGCTTGGAAGGATTGGATGAGATATCTATTTCAGGCGAAACCAGGATTTCAGAACTGCATGAAGGCAAAATAAAAAATTATGCCGTGAAGCCAGAGGACTTTGGCTTGAAGAGAGCGAACATTGAGGAAATCAAAGGCTCAACCAAGGAAGAAAACGCAAGAATACTGAAAGATATACTGTCAGGCAGGGAAGAAGGAGCTAAACGAGACATAGCA
Organism: Candidatus Altarchaeales archaeon; assembly: GCA_016867655.1. Lineage (GTDB taxonomy): Archaea > Altiarchaeota > Altiarchaeia > IMC4 > SCGC-AAA252-I15 > VGJA01. Next base: position 12,910 of record VGJA01000010.1, read on the forward strand.
GTCTTGAATGCTGCAGCAGCCATCGTCGCCGGAGGCAAAGCGAAAAATCTCAAGGAAGGCGTGCAGCTCGCCTTCAAATCAATTGAAAGCGGCGCGGCACTGGAAAAACTGAACCGACTGGTAGAGTACTCAAAGAAAGCTTGAAACCATTTTTATACCTCATAAACTATACTTAAGGGAGGTGTGTTGATGGCAGACATTTGCGGTGCAATCTTTTCACTCATATTTTTAGGAATTCCAGCTTTTCTCGTCGGAGTGCCGATACTTCTGGGAATACTGAGTTCTTTCATCAGAGTCATCGGCCAGTACGAACGCGGCATACTGTTCGCGTTCGGAAAGTTTGTTGAAATCAGAAGTCCAGGACTGAACTTCATGATACCGGTATATAATCGTTTAGACA
>VGJA01000011.1 GCA_016867655.1 Candidatus Altarchaeales archaeon
TGACCAGCTTTCTGTGGTTAGGAGTGAAACAGAGCTGGCTAAGATGGGGGTTTTGATTAAGAAAGATTTGGGCGGCGTGCCTGTGACCTATAAAAAGAAGTTTGAGGGGGCTGGTTTTTTGAGGGATCTTGTTTTGGCTGTTGATGCCGTCCATTTGGCTGGGCAGCATGGCATGGATGGCATGAAAGACTTTCTTGAAAAATTCAGGCCTAGGGTGGTTGAGTCCAATTTGAATTTGGAGTCCATCGCCAGGATTGCTGAACTGAAGAAGGTGTTGGCTAAAAGGTGGTTGGAATACAGAAGAATTTTTGTGGAAAAATTTCCCGGCTTTCAGGAATCTTGGGTTTGTAAGCATGTTGACCCATGCATCAAAGGTTTGTCCGAGCCAAAGTATTCCTTTAGGCATATGGCGCAGGAGGGTGATTTAGGCAGCAACGCCAGGCATGACGTCTATGGTTACATAAACATCATCTGCCAGAATATTGACCCTAATCATGTTGTAAAATGCAACAACCAAGCTCCCGAGGCGCGCAGGGTGCCTGCCGCAATTTTAAGCAATCCCGAGTTTATGAAACTTTTGGCTGGCATGAGCAGGGAGTTTTCTTCCATGCACAACATGGTCAATCTGCTGAGGCTTGCTTCCAAGAAGATGGAGAGAGATGTTTTTGACTTGAGCCAAAGAATGAAAAATGTTACAGAATATCCTGAGACTGAGGCGGCGAGCGTAAAGCTTGAGCTTTGCCCGAATTTATGGGTTGAAGGAGACATTCTCACTACATTACTGCTCCGACAACCGTTTACTAACGCAGCTAAATCAGTCCGAGATTCTCCTAAAAAGGAGGTTGTGGTTTCAACGCAAAAAATCAAGCTGGGCGAGCTTAAAGAAGGCATGGAAACAGTCCACCACCGCAAGGAAGCCTATGAATACTTGAAGTCACTCAGGCTTGGCGACGAAGACATTGTATATAGAATGCAAGTCAGAGATACTGGAGTTGGAATCCCGCCTGAAAACATGGCTCGAATCTTTGAAGACGGCTTCAGCACCTTCGGAACAATCGGCTTTGGCCTGTGGTTCCTGGACCAAAGAATAGGCAACTACAAGGGAACATATGACGTTGAAAGCAAGGTGGGTGTTGGAACAACATTCAATCTGTATTTCAAGCCATCAAAACCGCCAAAAGAACTAAGGGGGTTACTGAAGTCATGAAAAAAAGAGTTGTTCCTAGAAAATTCGGAGTTGACGAAAAAGGAGATTTTAAGAATCCTTTTCCCGAGCAGATGGGTTTGCCAGGCCAGGCTTGATTTAGGAATCATTGATTTTTAAGCTTTCTTATCTTTTCGGCGCCGTTTTTTTGCTTTTTGAGCTTGCGGTAGAATCTTTCAGCCATGGTTATCTGCGAGTCTACCAGCGGCTTGACGTGTTTAATCCATTCGCTGCGAGGGTGGGTTTTGACGAACAAGGCCCATCGTTCCACCTGTTCCATGTGCGTTTTGTCTCTCATTTCAGTTTTGGTCTAGTAGCTTAGGTTTTTCCAGTTTTTGTCGTCTCCCAGTTTTTCCTCTATGTTCACGTCGTAGTAGCCTTCTATCGGTTCTAGTGCTTTAGGATAGTTTTTCCAAACTTGTCGTAAGGCGTTTCTCACTGTTTCTATTCCTTGTTTTGAAAGTCTTCCAAGCGGTTGTTTGCACAAGCCGGTCTGCATGCCCAAGGCGTTCATCATGGTTTTCACCGGCACTGGGTTCGGGACTTTCTGCACTACTTCAGCTGTTTCTCCGCTGGGCAACTTTACTTTTTCAGTTGTCTTGACTCCAACAACATTGAACAAGGGTTGTAGTGCAGAGTCAATCTTTCTCGCCTCCTCTACTTTTCCCTTCAGTATCATTTGGGTGTATTCTTCAATCGCCCCTGGCGTTATGTTTGATATCACTGAAATGACTCCGCTGGACCCAATCTTAGGGTCTGTCATCATTCTGAAGGTGTTCGGATCATCTCCGGAGATGATGCTGAAGTCTTTGCCTAAAAGTTGTCTGGTTCTTTGCATTCTTTCAAAATCTCCCGTGGCTTCCTTCACTCCAACAAAGTTTTTGCACTCGCTTCTCAATAATGCCATGTCTTCAGGCATTAACACTGTCACGCTTCTTCCAGGAATGGCGTAGGCTATGAAATCCATCTTCGGGAATTTTTTCAGTATGACTTCATAGTACTCTTTTCTCAGTTCCATTGAAGACGGCTTGTTGTAATAGCAGTCCACAAGAAGACAAGCGTCCACTCCAGCTTCAACAGCCTTCTGGGTTTCGTAAATAGCCTCCTCAGTCGAATTGCTTCCAGTGCCTGCCAATACTTTAGTCTTCTTGCCGGCGTATTCGTTGACTTTCTCTATTATCTGAGAATGCTCTTCATGCGTTACAGTAGCGCTTTCTCCAGTGCTGCCCATGGGCAGGATTCCAGACACTTTCTGTTCAACTTGGAATCCAACGTTTTTTTCAAGCTGCTCCCAGTTGACCCGCATGTTTCCGTTGAATGGGGTTACAAGGGCCGTCCAACATCCCGTATACTTAGAATTCATCTGTGTTCGAAATAACTAATATGACGTGTCGGATAAAAACACTGCTTTCAGGGGTGTTTTAAAGCAGGTTGCTCCTAATTATAGTTCATGTGCGGCATAGCTGGCTACATAGGCGAGAGGAATTCTCCGGAAGTGTTGTTTGACATGCTGGAGCGCTTGGAATACAGGGGTTATGACAGCGCTGGAGTCATGTTTATTGCCGGCAGGAAGATTAACATCATCAAGGACAAGGGGAAGGTCAGCGAAGTCAGAAGCAGGGTTAAGCCTGAGAGATACAAGTCTGATATCGGCGTTGCTCACACCAGGTGGGCGACTCATGGAGTGCCTTCAAAGGTTAATGCGCATCCTCACGCCGACTGCAAGAACTTGTTTGCTGTTTCTCACAACGGCATAATTGAGAATTACGTTTCCTTGAGGAGGGAGTTGACTTTGAAGGGCCATAAATTCCAGTCTGACACTGACACTGAAGTTATTTCGCATTTGATGGAAGAAAACTATAAGGGAGATTTGCTCACAGCTTTCAGGGAGTCTTTGGACGTTTTGGAGGGCAGTTACGCCTTGGCTGTGTTGTGCGTCAAAGAACCCAATAGAATTTTGATTGCTAGGAAGGAAAGCCCGCTTATCGTTGGCTTAGGCAAACAGGAGAATTTCATCGCTTCTGACGCGCCTGCTTTCATGCCTTACACAAAGGAAATCATTATTCTCAACGATTTTGAATACGGTTTTGTTGAGAAAGACAGGGTTGAGGTTTTTGACTTGGTTTCAGGGAAAAAGCTGAAGAAGCAGAAGTCTAAAATCACTTGGGATGTTAAGGAGGCTGAGAAAGCCGGTTACCATCATTTCATGCTAAAGGAGATTATGGAAGAGCCTGATGCCGTTTCCAATGCATTGAAAGCCAGCGGCGAATTAAAGAAGATTGCTTCCAGGCTTAAGGGGAAGAAGCGGGTTTATTTCGTCGCCTGCGGCACAGCTTACCACGCCGGGTTGACTGGAAAGTATTTGCTTGAAAACTTTGGAATACAGTCTGAAGCCGTTGTAGCCAGCGAATTCCGTTATTCAACAGTGGACACAGTGGACAAGGATTGCGGCATAGTCTTGATTTCACAGTCTGGGGAGACTGCAGACACCATTGCGGCAGGAAAGCGCGCCAGAGAAAAAGGAGCTTATGTTGCAGGCATAGTTAATGTCGTCGGTTCTACGATAGCGCGCCTTGTGGAGGATGTCGCTTACACTTATTCAGGCCCTGAAATCGCCGTTGCTTCAACGAAAGCTTACATCGGCCAGCTTGTTTCTTTGACTCAGCTTGCGCTTTACCTTTCTTTGTCAAGCAGGAAGATTAGCGTGAAAGAGTTTGAAAGATTGCAGAAAGAGTTGAAGGGGGTTTCCGGCAAAATAAAGGCTGTTCTTTCAGACGGCAAAATCAGGGAGATTGCAGAAGAGTGCGCTGTCAAAAAGACTTTCTTCTACATCGGAAGGACATTGAATTATCCGACTGCTTTGGAAGGCGCTTTAAAGCTTAAAGAAATCAGCTACCTGCATGCTGAAGGCTATCCAGCCGGAGAGTTGAAGCACGGCCCGCTTGCAATACTGGAAGAAGACGTGGTCGTTATTGCAATCAAGACTGGCAGACATTTGGAAGACAAGATGGACTCCAACATTCAGGAGACAAAAGCCAGGAATGCTAGGACTTTGATTGTTGCCGAAGACGGCGAGATTAAGGTTCCAAGGGTGGACGTTCTCCTGACGCCTTTGGTTAACATAGTCCCGCTTCACTTGTTTGCCTACTACATCTCTGTTTTGAAGGGTTTGGACCCAGACAAGCCTAGAAACCTGGCCAAGAGTGTGACAGTTGAATAACCATATTTTTTGCTTGGCTTCCTATGTATACCTATGGCTGAACCGCCTGATGAGATACCTCTTACCCCAACGGTATGGGATAATTTTGCCGGCATGCCGACCAATGAAATCAGCGGGTTTTCTATGGTCAAGCTTAACGAATATCCTGATGCAAAATACTTTGTTTCGTATGATGACCATGGCGACGAGGTTTTGAAAAAGTTTACAGGAGAGATTCCGTTTAAAGATGTGTTATTCATGATAGTGGAGAACACGGTCTACGGCCAGTATAAGGACCATGGCCTTACTGTCAGAGGTATTAAAGAATTCATGAAAAAGTTCATATGCGACCTCCAGAACCCTGACATAGCTCCTGGTTTATACCATTTTGGGGTCTACTCGCATCCTCGCGTGATTGGAGTTTTGCCTGAAGTCTTTGAAAGCCAGAGGCTGGTTGCATCTGACCCCGTGTCTAGTCTGTATATGGCCTCCATCAGCGGGATAACCAGAAAATTAGACGCCCTCATGAAAGAAGCTTCTTCAGTCCACCAAAGGAGTGTTGGACAGCTTGAACGTCTTCCGGTTGGAAGCATTGAAGTCCTCTCTCAGCTCAGGCTTCCAGCGCAGTCTGTCAATGAAGTGATGTTGGTTCGTGTTAAAGTCTGAAGTTTATTGAAAGCGATAGCTAGCGGCTTGGAAACCTTTGGCAGTATTTTTCTTAAGCATCTACAATATCTTATTATGAAAATTCTCTGCGTTTCAGACATCCATGGGTCTTTAGACAGCTTGATTGACGTCAGAAATTATTTGGTGAAAAACGGCGTACACACTGTTTTTCTCATGGGCGACTATAGCGTTGGCTTCAAGGACTTGAGGCAGAATCGGGTTGACGCTGAATACGCTTTGGACAGCTTGAAGAACAATGCAACATTGTATGCACTGCCTGGAAACTGCGACGACCCCAACCTCGTGGATTTGTTTGAAAAACGCGGCGCGAATCTTCATGAAAAGGTTGTCGTCCTGGACGGCGTCTCTTTTGCTGGCCTGGGCGGCTGCAACACCTCCCCTTTCGGGACGCCTTGCGAGTATACAGAAGAGCAGATTTATGAAAAGCTAGATAGGCTGTTTGGCGGCGTGAAAACCGAGAAAACAGTTTTGGTTGTGCACTTCCCGCCTAAGGACACCAACTGCGATGTCATTCCAAATGGAATGCATGTCGGCAGCGTTTCTTTGAGGAAAATAATCGAGGAAAAGCAGCCTGACTTGTGCATATGCTCTCACATCCACGAGTGCGGGGGCAGGGAAGACACAATAGGGAAGACTAGGATACTGAATGTAGGGCCCCTAACGCACGGAAACATTGCAGTAATCGACACAAGGGACTTGAGTGTGGTTCATGGGGTGTTGGAGCTGGAGTGAAGCGATTTTTATATTACGAAAGTAATCATTAACAAAGTAAGATGAACTGCAGAGTCTTTTTAGCGTTTTTGGTGGCTTTATGCTTGATTTCACCCAACTGCGTTACTGCCAAGAGGATACTCTTCTATGAGGTTGATACTGCCAAAGAGTATACCATAGAGGTGGGTTACTCTCAGTTCAAGAAGGAGCTTCAGAGCAGGGGCCATGATGTTGCTTCGATAACCCAGGCTGGCAGTCTGACGAAAGACAAATTGGAAAGCTATGACGTTCTTGTCATCCAAGACTTGAAGAGGCAGCTAACAATAGAAGACATTTCCGCGATACTTTGGTTTGTCATGCAGAAGGGCAGCGGCTTGTTCATAAACGGGGGCGAGTCAAGTGCGGCCAACAAGCTCACCATCCCCTTTGGGACTACGATGGACAACGCGAATTTGAAGGACATAACCAACCCCATTCCCGACACCATAGATGGATTCAGCTTTATCATAACGCAGTTTCCGCCTGAGGATGAATACCGCGTATTGCGTCAGAGCGTCAACAAGATTGGTTTCTACAAGGGAGGTGGTTTGTTTTTGAGCGCTAATTCCCACTGCATTGCGACCGGGGATTCTGACACGTTTTCTGACACAGGAAGCTTTGCCTCTGGGAGTAAGCCGTGTGTTGCTTCAGCTGCCTTGTTTGGTAATGGACTTGTGTTCGTACTTTCGGACCCGGACTTGCTGTCAGACAAATATATGGCTAATTACGACAACAAGCTTTTTGGCTTGAACATAATGGACTGGCTTAGCATGAACCGCCAGCTTCCTGCTGCTGGGAACACAACCCAGGAGATAAGCGTTGTTATTGCTTCCCTCAACTTGGAGAACCAAAGGCTTAATGCCCAGGTTGACCAGCTGTCTAAGGAAAAGTCTTTCCTCGAGAACTCTATATATGAAATAAGCACGCAGCTTACTGACGCGACAGCCAAGATAGCTGACATGGAGGGCGCTCGCATTGGACCTCTGACAAAGACCAACTGGGTTGTTATAATATTCGGCTTCTGCATTCTCGGGGCTGCGTTCCTGCTTTCCAAAAAGAGAGAAGCCAAGCAGCCTCCAGAAGCTGGAGAACTGGGCTATGAGCTTGGTGAAGAACTCGGCGACTTAGGCGACTTGGGAGAGACGCCGCCGCCTAAATAAATGTTATAGCAAATGACCTAAATAATTGAACTTTAAGTACCTTCACAGATAACGAAATTCGTGTCAAAAAGTTCAAAAATAAATATCATTTGCTATAATAGACAAATTTGGGTAACTCACGATAGCTCTGGTGCATTTGTTATTTCCTGCCTTTGCTTATCTTCAATAGTATTTTCTTGAACTCTACGTCAGAAAGCTGTTTGGGAAGCCTGCCAGCCTGCTTCAGCTGTATCAAAAGTATTTCAATCTGCCTTGCATATTCCGGCCTTGCAAGCCTTATGTTTGCAAGCCGTTCTCTGGCTTCAGGAGTCAGAATCTGATTTATGATAAACTTTATCTGACTGCTTACTTCAGCTTCCTGCATCTGTTGTTGCAAGGCTTCCTGCTGTTGCTGCTGCATCTGTTGCTGCAGCAGCTGCTGCATCCGCCTTCTTCTCAGCTCCTCTATGTCTTCAGCCATTTCTCAATAGAACTATTGTATTCGCAGATATTTACTCTTTTTTGACTGCAATAGTTGACGCAATCCTGTCCAAATAGGATTTGCCCTTGGATGTTATCCGCCTGCCTTCCTTCCCGACTTTTTCAGTATAACCCAGTTTGTCAAAATCCTGCAATAGCGTTCTGATTATCATACCTCCAGCGCGCCTGAACTTCTCAGGCTTGTGGCCTTTGTTCTCTCTTCCGCCGTAGACCACCCTAAGCCTTTGGACGCCGACCGGGCCTTTAACGTAAATCTTCCTCAAGACTGCTGCAGCCCTAACCCACCACCAGTCTTCATTTTCAGGAGCCCTCTCCCTGCTTGCGCCAGTCTTTATGTAGTAACTCCACTCAGGCCTCTCAAGCTTCACCTTCTCCTTCAAGTCCAATGCCGCTGCTTCAATCAGCTTTCCGGGCGGTATGTCGTATACTGTTGTCATCTTCAGCACTTGTATTTGACCAACTCCTCTTTTCTGAAGAATATTGGTATCTCACGCGCCGCAGCCTCAACAGAGTCCGAAGCGTGTATGATGTTCATGTCGATTCTCAAGCCAAAGTCCCCTCTTATCGTGCCCATCTCCGCTTTGCTTGGATCAGTGGCGCCGACAATCCTCCTCACAAGGGCTATCGCGCTCTGGTTGTCCAGCACATCAGTGTCCAATACTGCAATAACCACGGGCGATTCAATCATTGTGTTCAATAGTGAGTCGTAAAAAGGCTTTCCTTTGTGTATTTCATAAAGCCTTCCAGCAATTTCCTTGTCCAACTGCATCACCTTCAGGCCTGCAATCCTTATGCCGTGTTTTTCAAACCTTGTGAGAATCTCCCCTACAAGTCCTCTCAACACAGAGTCAGGGCGTATGATAATCAATGTTTTCATTTTTTAGCCTTCTTCGCCTCCTTTGGCTTTTCAGCCTGTTGGGGTTTAGGAACTGGCGCAGGCGCTGGAGCATGGCTTTCAACAGCAGGTTTTTCAGAAATCGATTCAGCCTCTTTTCTTTCGGCTTCAGCAGCCTCTTTTTCAAGCGCCTTGATTTTTTCCAAAGAGACGCCTTCCTTCAGAAGCCTGATTCTTGCAATCTTTTCTTTTCTGTAAGCCTTAGTCCACTTGACTTTTCTCTTGCTTCTCCCCAGTTTGAGCAGGTTTTTGTCGCACTTGCTGGAGCAGAAGTAATATATCTTTCCTTTTGTTGTCACATACATTGACTCCAATCCTCTTCCAATCTCCCTGCCGCAGAAACTACAGTCCATCTTACCTGGTCAGGGGTTTGGCCTCCCTCTCACCCTCCTTCAACTCTATTATGTCGCCTTCTCTGACAGGATTCCTGACATTCCTCCTCAGCACCCGGCCTTTGGTGGGTCCGTCTAGAATTTTGCACATCACCTGCATGACTTCCCCGTAGATGCCAGTCCTGCCTATGATTTTGACTATTTCAGCGAGAACCATTTTTACTTCTTCAGTTCAGCCACCTTTTCGGCTATGTCAGAAACAAGGTCTTTGGCTTTGCCTTCTTCAACAATGCAGCCTGCGGCGGTTGGCACGCTTATACCCACAGCCTCTCCAATGCCTTCTTTCGGCACATAGATGTAGGGAATCTTCTTTTCCTCGCACAGCATCGGCAAGTGCATGACTATTTCAGGAGGCTGCACATCGCTCCCTATTACAACGAGCTTTGCGTTTCCTCTTTCAACAGCTTTTGTTACCTCGTTGGTTCCTTTCCTTATTTTTCCAGTGTCCTTGGCCGTCTCCAAAGCTTCCAAAGCCTTCTCCTGAAGCTCCTTCGGAGCCTCAAACTTCACGTAACCCATAATCTCACCTCATCACAATACACCGACTCATCGGTGGAAACTGACTATACATATTGGAAAAAGCCTTTAATAAATAGTAGACGGCGGCTTATTACAACCCGCAGAATATCCCCTACGGGGAATGAATGCGCGTCTTCTAACAAGCATTCACCCTTTTGATAAAGTGTAATAGGTTTATAACCTGCGGGTTATATACCATACTCCGCCCACTTCGTGGACGCTGTCCCCAGTTGGGGACATGCACCCTCATATACTACATGAAAGGGTGCACCCTCTTGTGGGCGTACCCGAAGGGTGCGCCCTTTAGGGCGGAGTATTTGATTTTTGGTTTCAGTTGTGTCCAAAGCAGAATATTAGTTTGTCCTTCTCCTTCTTGTCTAGCCTGCAGAATCCAAAGCGTTCGAATTGTATGATTTCGCCTTCCTTTAGGTTCAGGCAGGCTTTCTCGCAATACCCTTTTACTGCTTCTTCTGGAGGTTTGTCATTCATCAATACTTCTGCCTTGACATAGTCTTGAACCCAGTGCATCTTCTGGGCTTGCTGGGTTTTTTCCTCAATGCACTCTATTTCCAGCGTGTTTTTTTGCAAGCTTGTTTTTTGCACGCAAGGCAGGCCAATCAGTTTTGCCTTGCCTTCTTTTTCCAGTAGTTCAGAGTCTTTTTTGGCTATGAATATTTTTGCATTCCCGTTGTCGTCTAATTCCAGTATTTGCTCTCTCACTCCTCTTTCTTTAAAGCTCGGGTGCAGCGCTATCCTGACTGTCTTTAATGGCGGGTTTTTCAGCAAAATTTCCACCGGGTTTTCAACGAAAAAGTATCTGTTTGCTTTCGCGTCCAGTATTTTCCTGTTTTCAGAATACAGGTTTTCCATGCTCACATTTATGTCGCTTTCGCTCAGTCCCAGTGAGAGCATGAGGTTTCTTATTGCTTCAGGAGTTATGCCTCTTCTTCTGAATGCCATTAATGTGTGCAGTCTGGGGTCATCCCAGCCTGAGTATTCGCCTTCTTTAATCGCGTATGCTATCTTGCTGGTGCTTAATTTAGTGACTTTCTCGCCTTCTTCTTCTCCTTCACTTTCTTCTTCGCCGACTTCTTCAGTGACTTTAATCCTACCCCAATGTAATACTTCAGGGTATTTCCAGCCCAGGTAGTCGTAGACGTATTGCTGTCTTTTTCCTGAGTCTGAAAGGTCTTTCCCTCTTATGATGTGCGTCACCTCTAACAAGTGGTCTTCTATGGCGCCTGCAAAATCCAGCATCGGCCAGACGCAATACTTTAAGCCTGTTTTAGGGTGAGGTTCCTTGACTATTCTGAACGCAACCCAGTCTCTTTCAGCAGGGTTCACGGCATTCAAGTCTGTTTTAATCCTCAAGACTGACTGGCCTTCTTCAATTCCGCCTGAAAGCATTTTCCTCCAGCCTGCAAGATTCTCCTCCAGCTTTTTGTCTCTATGCATGCACGCCAGTCCACTGTCCCTGCATTCCTTAAACCTTTCTTTCGAGCACTCGCATATGTAGGCTTTCCCAAGTTTGATGAGTTCTTCAGCATACTTGTAGTATTCAGGCAGCCTGCTCGAGCATTCCACTATCTTGTCGGGGTTGAAGCCAAGCCACTTGCAGTCTTCCACATACCAGCCGTAAGCTTCCAACATCGGTTTTTTCGTCTTAGGGTCGGTGTCATCAAACCTTAGAATAAGCTTTCCATTGTATTTTTTCACGAACTCCGAGTTGATGACAATCCCTCTAGCATGGCCTAAAGTCGGCGGTCCGTTGGGGTTAGGCGCGAAGCGCATTACTACCTTGCTGGTGTCGCCTTTGAGATTGAGCTCGTGAGTCATAGTTCATAATCTATTGGATGAAGTAATGAAAAAGCGGTTTTCTGTTTTCCCCTTTCGGGGATGAAGCCGTCTTGTATGCTGTGATGGGCTTCACTGTTTCCGGTTTTCACGGTTCTGAAAACTGAAAACCGAGGACCGAGAACTGAAAACTGAGAACCGAGGACCGAGAACTGAAAACTGAGAACCGAGGACCGAGAACTGAAAACTGAGAACCGAGGACCGAGAACTGAAAACTGAGAACCGAAAACAGTATCTACTCCATCTTTCTCAATACTAGTCCAGTCAGCGGTTTCGGGTAGAAGTAGGTTGATTTTTGGGGCATTCTTTCGCCGTTGTCTGCCACTTTGATTACTTGTTCAGGCTTTGTTGCGTTCATGAACATTGCTATCCTGTATTTTTTTTCGTATATCATTTCTATGGCTTTTTCTTTGTCTTTCACGAATAGAATGTTTTCCTCGTATTCCGGGCCGTTGGTTTTGAAGCCGAGCACTTTTTCCATGAGTATGTAGTGCAATACTGCTGCGTCCAATTCCCTCCAGGCGCGGCTTTTGCCTGAGTTCAGTTCTTTGTCTATCAGGTTGTCGTCTTTCAGTGAGACTAGGTAGTATTTTCTGTCGCCTGCGAATATGCCTAAAGCGTGCTGGTCTTTCATCTCCTTCAGGTGTTTGAACATTTTGTCTCTCTGCTGGCCTTCGTTGTTTTTCTCGAACTTGTATACTGTGACGTCAAAGTGGTTTTCCAGCTTTTTCTCGAATTCTTTTTCCTCAAACTTTTTGAGCTTTTTTATCACCCTGTGGGTTGGGAGTATCACCATGCCTGTGTCGCGGGTGTCCACGAGGAACATCAGCGTGTGTTCAGAGCCTTTGCCGTTGAACTTTTTTGTGTAGTCTAAGGAAGCCTGGTATCTGTGGTGGCCGTCTGCTATGTAAATCCTTACTCCAGACATGGCGTTCTGAATCCTTTTGATTGAGCTTTCGTCTGTTATGCCCCAAATCTTGTGTTTTGTTTCGCTGTCGTCTGTGAACTCCAAAAGCGGAGCCCTCTTGCTTTCAGTCTCCAAAATGCCTCTCACGATGTTTTTTGGGTCGTCGTAGATTGAGAAAATGGGCTCCAGGTTTGCTCTTGTGGCTTTCATTAAATTCAGCCTATCTTCAGTGGGCTTGCACATGGTGCTTTCATGCGGCACTATAATCCTTTTTTCATAGTCTTCAATCTTTACTGCGGCCATGAAGCCTAGTCGCCTTCTGATTTCGCCGTCCTCTAAATAGAATTCTGTTTCATACAGGTATAATGCTGGCTTGCTGTCTTGCACAAGAATGCCTTCCTTAAGCCATTTTTCCATCAACCTTGCGGAATTCTCATATCTTTTTTCGCCGCCTTCAGGAAGAATGAGCCTCACTATGTTGTAGGGCGAGTTCTCAGAGTAAACCTTCTCTTCCTCCTTGCTGATGACGTCGTAAGGCGGAGTCAACACAAGCCTTATGTCACCAACCTTCTTTTTGTTGAA
>VGJA01000012.1 GCA_016867655.1 Candidatus Altarchaeales archaeon
GGTGAACGGCAGATTAAGATAAAGTTTGTTCGGCCTTATTCCTACTACGAGGAGGAAGACAACCTTTTGGTTACTACAATCAAGGAAAGGTTTGAGAAGGTGTCTGACCAGGACTTAAAGCAGTTGGACATGAAAGTCAGGCCGGAGTGGATGATACTTCATGTGATTCCGGTTCTTCCAATAACTGCGAGGCCTTCGATAACATTGGAGTCCGCTGACAGGAGTGAAGACGATTTGACGCACAAGCTGGTTGACATACTTAGGATAAACCAGCGCCTTGAGGAGAACATAAACTCCGGCGCCCCGCAGCTGATAATAGAAGACTTGTGGGATTTGCTGCAGTATCACGTTGCGACATACTTTGACAACGGAATCACTGGGATACCGCCTGCAAGGCACCGTTCTGGCAGACCATTAAAAACAATTGCCCAGAGGCTGAAAGGCAAGGAAGGACGGTTTAGAAACAATCTCTCCGGAAAGAGGGTGAACTTCTCAGCCAGAACTGTTGTAGGGCCTGATCCAAATATCAGCATCAACGAGGTTGGCGTTCCATACCCAGTTGCAGTCGAGCTCACTGTCCCAGAAGAAGCAAACGAGAGAAACATAGAAAAACTGAGGAAGATGGTGCTCAACGGGCCTGCAATACATCCTGGAGTTCACAACGTCATATCTTCTGGTAAGAGACGCCGTGTTATGGAATCAACTAAAGAGGAAATCGCAAAATCGCTGATGATTGGAGACATTGTTGAAAGACACCTCTACAACGGCGACATAGTGATATTCAACCGACAGCCTTCATTGCATAGAATCTCGATGATGTGCCACCGGGTCAGAGTGTTGCCGCAAAACACCTTCAGGATAAACACTGCGGTATGCGCTCCATACAACGCGGACTTCGACGGCGATGAGATGAACCTCCATGTGCCGCAGTCTGAAGAAGCCATTGCAGAGGCTGAAATACTGATGAAAGTCCAGGAGGGCATCATTTCGCCAAGGTTTGGAGGTCCGATTATTGGAGGCAGGCACGACCACGTCACAGGAATGTGCATGCTCACGAAAGACGACGTTGAGTTGACAAGAGAGGGAGCTTTGGACATAACAAGAAACCTTGTGGAGCTTCCGGACAAAAAGAAGTTCACAGGCAAGGAGATATTCTCCCTGCTGCTGCCAAAGGACTTCACCATAACCTATCAGGGAAAGATGTCTGGCAACAAGGTTGTGATAGAAAAAGGCAAGCTGGTCTCTGGGATAATTGATTCCGAGGGGATGGCAGGGAAACTACTGGACCGGTTGTTCATGCAATACGGCCCGACGGCGGCCCAGGAGTACATCGACAAGTCAACCAGGCTTGCAATCAGGGCGGTCATGAAATACGGGTTCAGTGTCGGAATAGACGAAGAGGACATGCCGCAGAGAGGAAAGCAAGAGCTGGTGGAACTGCTGAACCACATTGAAGTGAAGGTCAACGATTTGATTAATGCATACAGCAAAAACGAGCTGAAGATTATTCCAGGAAAGTCGATGGAAGAATCGCTTGAACAGTATGTGATGGTCGAATTGGGGCAGTCCAGAAACGAGGCTGGTAAGATAGCGGCCAGATACGCGGGCGAAAATTCTGCAGTATTGATGGCCAAGACTGGAGCAAGGGGTTCAATGCTTAACCTCACTCAAATGTCAGGGTCAGTCGGCCAGCAGGCTGTCAGAGGGCAGAGGATAAACAGGGGTTACTACAACAGGACTCTGTCACACTACAAGAAAGGCGACGTGAGCGCTGCCGCAAACGGCTTCGTAAGGTCGAACTTCAAGAGGGGTTTGGATCCAAGTGAATATTTCTTCCACAGTATGGGGGGTCGTGAGGGTCTCGTTGATACTGCTATCAGAACCGGCAGAAGCGGATACATGCAGAGAAGGCTCATAAACGCGCTTCAAGATTTAGTCGTTTATCCGGACCTTACTGTGAGGGGCGACGGCGGCGTAATCGTTCAGTTCAAATACGGGGAAGACGGAATAGACCCCATGAAAAAAGGATACATGGATTAAAATGAAAGAAGAAACGGAGTTGCCTGCGAGAATAAGGAAGATGCTTGAGAAGGCAGACAAGAAGGAGCAGCAGGAAATACTGGAAAAATACAAGAAGGCGTTGATGATTCCGGGAGAGGCTGTTGGGACAGTGGCGGCGCAGTCGATAGGCGAGCCTGGAACCCAGATGACTCTTAGGACATTCCACTATGCAGGGGTTGTAGAATTGAGTGTTCCATTGGGGCTGCCAAGGTTGATAGAGATAATAGACGCCAAAAGGTCGCCGAAGAATTCAATCATGACCGTGTTCCTGGACGAATCTCACAACAAAACAAAAAAAGACGCAGAGGAGATAGCAGACAAGCTTCCTGAAAAGTTTATGAAAGATGTTGTTGAGATGAGGATAGACCTTAAGGAACGTAGATTGGTGTTGGAGACAAAAAACAAGGAGGCGGTTGAGGTTTTGAGCAAGCTTGAGGGCGTGAACCACAGGGGAGACACTTTTGGGATAAGAGCTGACACATTGTCAGAATTGCAGAAAATAAAAAGCAAGATAGAAAAGAAAAGGCTTTCAGGAATAAAGGACATAACCCGCGCCTTTGTGAGAAAGTACGGGGAAGAGTACTTGATATACACAGAGGGCTCGAACTTGAAGTCTGTGCTGGAGATACCTGGAGTTGACTTGAAGAGGACGACGACAAACGACATACAGCAGATATACGAGACTTTGGGTGTGGAAGCTGCCAGAAACTCAATAATAAACGAGGCCATGAAGGTGCTCGAAGACCAGAGTCTGGACGTGGACATAAGGCACATAATGCTGGTTGCAGACCGTATGACAGTGACCGGAGACGTCCAGGCTGTGGGGAGAACGGGAATAAGCGGCGCGAAAGGTTCAGTGCTTGCAAGAGCTGCATTCGAAGAGACTGAAAAGCACATACTGAACGCTGCACTACACAATGAAGTAGATCCTTTGAAGGGTGTTGCAGAAAACATCATCATTGGGCAGCCCATTCCAGTGGGCACTGGAACCGTGGAACTTGCAGTAAACTCGGAATTACTCTCAGGAAAGAAGAAGGATAAAAAATGAAGGACCTAAGCTATGAACTGGGCGTTGCCTCAAGAACAGGAAAACTGGTTTTAGGATTCAAGAATGTGGTAAGCCAGCTGCTCACAGGAAGCCCAAAGCTGGTTATAGTAAGCGAGAGCAGCCCCAAAAAAGTAAAGGAGGCGATACTATACTACAGCCAGCTGGCGAAGGTGAAGTGCATCAAGGCAAAGCAAACCAGCCTGGAATTGGGCTCAAACTGCGGAAAGCCCTTCCCTATTTCTGCAATAGCTGTGCTGGATGCTGGAGACTCAGACCTTCTTTAAAGTTAAAATGGTTAGAATACGAATCGGCGCAGACGAAATACAGTTCATAAACCTTTTCGAGAAGCTAACTGGCGCCAAAGCCCAGGACATGATTGAGGAAGAAAACACCATCTGTTTTCTGGTCAGCAAGGAGGATATGGGGCTTGCAATCGGAAAAAAGGGCGCCAACATAGAGAAAGTAAGGAACACGTTCAATAAAAACGTGTGTGTCATAGAATACTCGGAAGACATGGCGGAGTTCGTGAGGAACATATTTCAGCCGTCTAAAATAAGAGAAGTCCGGCCGAGCAGTTCGAGCAAGGGCAGGAACATAGTCCTAAAGATAGACCGAAAACAAAGAGGGGGCATAATAGGATCCAAGGGGGAGAAAATAAAGCTGGCCAAAAGGCTTTTGAATCGGCATTTCAACATGGAAGACATAATACTGGAGAATGCCTAGCTGAACCTTAAGCCGGCTCCCGGGTGCATTTTTATAAGGCTAATCCTTATAACTAAACTCATCTAATCTTTGCAAAATGGGTCAGGGAGAATTTGCCGGAAAGAAGCTTATCGACCATAGGCACAAGTTCCGCTGGAAGAAGGCGGACTACAAGCGCAGGGTGTTGAAGCTGAAGCGGAAGCACGACCCGCTTGAGGGTGCCCCGCAAGCTAGAGGAATAGTGCTAGAAAAAGTGGGCATTGAAGCTAAGCAGCCCAATTCAGCGATAAGGAAGGCAGTCAGAGTCCAATTGATAAAGAATGGCAGGCAAGCGACAGCTTTTTGTCCTGGAAACAGAGCCATCACCTTTATCGAAGAGCACGACGAAGTGACCATAGAGGGAATCGGCGGAAGAAAAGGCCGTTCCATGGGCGACATCTCAGGGGTGAGATACAAAGTGATAAAAGTGAATGACATCTCGCTCAACGAGCTGTGGCACGGCTGGAAGGAGAAGCCTCAGAGATAAGTCGTGTTCAGGACAAAGTAGAAATGCAACAAGGTTGTTAAGATGATGCAAGACTTGATAAACGATGCGATAACCAACATTAGGAACAGTGTCAGGGTTGGAAAGAGTGAATGCACTGTAAAGCCAACTTCAAAACTACTGGTGGAGATACTGAAGGTGCTGCAGAAGGAGGGTTATATTGACGAATTCGAGCACACGGACAATGGAAGGGGCGGAGTGATAAAGATACAGCTCAGCAAGCTGATAAACAGCTGCGGCGTGATAAAGCCCCATCATCCTGTGAAGAAGGACAACTACTTCAAGTGGGAAAAGCGGTATCTGCCTGCGGCAGGTTTCGGAACGCTGGTGGTTTCAACACCCAAAGGAGTGATGAGTCACCGCGAGGCAAGGGAGAAGGGCCACGGAGGCCGCCTGCTGGCATACATATACTAGAAAATGGCTGAAAAGAAAAGCAAATCGGGTTCCAAAAAGAAGGAAGGAATCACTTTGGAAGTGCAGCTTCCAGAAGGTGTTCAGGCTTCGATAGACAACCGAAAGATAACCGTGAAGGGGCCGCAGGGCCAGCTGACGAAAGCCATGCAGTCTAGGACAGTCAGCGCTAAGATGGAGGAAAACAAAATAATACTCACTGCTTCACAAAACAGGAGGAAGCAGAGGGCTTTGATAAACACGGAAAAAGGAAATGTGCTGAATATGATACATGGCGTGAAGGACAAAGTGAACTACAGGCTGAAGATATGCTACTCGCACTTTCCAATGGGGGTCAAACTGCAGGGGAACATTTTGATGATAGACAACTTTCTCGGAGAGAAGCATCCAAGGAAAGCTAGTATACTTGAAGGAGTCAAGGTCGACGTAAAGGGCCAGGATGTGGTGTTAAGCGGTTTGGACAAGGACAAAGTCGCCCAGACTGCTGCAAACATAGAGCAGACGACAAGGATAAAGAATCTGGATCCGAGGGTGTTCCAAGACGGGATTTACATAGTTGAAAAAGACGGCAAGCCGGTCAGGTAAAATGAAGGACTTTAAGGACGTAACTCCAACTGAAAAGAAGAGGGAATCCAAAATAAGCAGGGAGAAAAAGCTTGAGGAAGAGCCCAAGGGAAGAAGGAAAAAGAAGGAGCTTTCTGTCGCAGAGGAAAAGGCGTTGGAGGTAAAAGAGGTTAAGCCGGAAGCCAAAGTTGAAGAAGCGAAAGCAGAGGAGAAGAAGGAAGTCAAAGAAAAGCCGAAAGAGAAAAAACCGAAGCCCAAACCGGTAGAGAAAATAAAGTATCATGTAAAGAAAGAAGTGCCGGAATTAAAGTTGGAGAAGAGAAAGCCGAAGTTCAGGCGGCAGGAGCACTACAAACATAGGTTGGACAATGTCTGGAGGAAGGCCACTGGGATAGACAGCAAGCAGCATGAGGGCAAGCGTGGAAAGGGATTTAAGCCGAGCATCGGATACAAGAATCCTAATGTAATACAGTCTTTGCATCCGCTGGGCTACAAGCCAGTGGTGGTGCACAACGTCCAGGAGCTGGCCAAGTTAGACTCAAGGAATGAGGGCGCGGTAATAGCGTCTGCAGTCGGCAGGAGAAAGAGAAACCAAATCATTGCAGAAGCCAACAAGCTGAAGATTGTGATACTAAACCCGAGGAAAGGTGAAACATGAACCTCAAAAACCAGAGAAGGATTGCAGCCAAACTGCTTAAGGTCGGCCTCAATAGAGTCCAGTTCAACAAGGAAAGGGTTTCAGATGCAGGAGAAGCGCTGACTAGAGAAGATGTGAGAAGTCTGATAAAAAATGGGGTTATAACCATAAGGCCTGAAAAAGCGATAAGCAGATACAGGGCAAGAAAAGCGCAAAAGCAGAGGGAGAAGGGAAGCGGCAGGGGCCATGGAAAGAGGAGAGGAAAAAGGAAGACGAGAACCGGCGGCAAGGAAGCTTGGATAAAAAAGGTGAGGGCACTGAGAGAGGAACTAGCAAAGCTGAAAGAGGAAAAGAAGATAGACAAAAATCAATATCGGAGTATATACCGCCAGATTAAAGGAAACTTGTATCACAGCAGACGGCATTTGAGGGAGTCGCTTGAGAGGGCGAGGAAATAGACGATGGCAACAGGTCCAACATACAGGGTCGACTACAGGAGGAAGAGGGAGAGCAAGACCAACTACAAAAAAAGAATCGAGACCTTGAAGTCTGGTCTTCCTAGACTGGTGATAAGACCGTCAAACAAACATGTGACAGTCCAGCTGGTAAGGTATCACAAAGACGGCGACAAAGTTGAAGTGACTTCACATTCAAAAGACTTGAAGAAGCATGGTTGGACTCACAATACGGGAAACGTTCCCGCATCCTACCTCACAGGCTTTATTTGCGGCCTTAAGGGAAGGCAAAAGAAGATAGAAGAGGCGATAATGGACTTGGGGATGAACACTTCAGTAAAAGGTTCTAGAATATATGCGGCGTTGAAAGGCGCCTTGGATGGCGGCATCAAAGTGAATCATGATGGAGCTGTATTGCCGTCTGAAGACCGTTTGAAGGGAACTCACATAGCATCCTATGTAAAAAAATCTAAGGACATAGCATCAGACTTAGCTAAAATAAAAGAGAAAGTGCAAAATGACTATGGAAAACAAAAATCCTGAAGCGGCTGAGGAAAAACCGGCCAAGAGGGCGAGGAAAAAGACGGTGGAAGAAAAGCCCAAAAGAGTGAAGAAGACGAAAGAAGAGGCTGTTGCAGAGGAGAAGGCTGTGGAAGCGCCGTCTAAGCCACCAGAGGTGGAAGCCACTGTAGAGGAGGCTCCGGCAGAAACAGCAGGGAAGATAAGCGAAGAAGTCGTTAAGAAGGCTGCCGGAAAAGAAGGGTCGGATGAAGGATTTTCAATAGACGAAAGGCCAGTAGAATGGATTCCAAGAACCGAACTCGGAAAAAGAGTCTACAGCGGGGAAATAGCGTCGTTCAGGGAAGTGATGAAGCTTGGGATTCCAGTCAAGGAAGTTGGCATAATAGACAAACTGATTCCAGGAATGAAGGAAGAGGTCATAGATGTTGGCAGGGTCCAGAGGGTGACAGATTCTGGAAGAAGGATGCGCTTCAGGGTTGTTGCAGTGGTCGGCAATGAGGACGGCTATATTGGCATAGGAGAGGGCAAGGCCAAGGAAGTGGGTCCTGCGATAAGAAAAGCCATAGACCAAGGCAAGTTGAGTGTGAGGGAGATTAAGCGAGGCTGCGGTAGCTGGGAGTGCGGTTGCGGAATGCCGCATTCTGTTCCATTCAGGATTTCCGGAAAAGCGGGCAGCGTTGAAATCTTGATTTCTCCTGCGCCAAAGGGAGTTGGCTTGGGCAGCGGCGAAGTGGTGCAGAAAATACTTTCATTGGCTGGAATAAAGGATGCGTGGGTTAAGACTTCAGGGCACACGAGAACTGGAATAAACTTCGCGCATGCGGTTTACAACGCATTGGTTAACACAAATTACATCAAGATGTCGGACAAGGACAGTGAAAGGCTGAAGATAACGTCAGGTTCAAAACAAAACTAAGTGAATTCAAATGGCAAAACAGAAAACCTCGGAGAACCTCGGGAAACCCGTGAAAACCGAGAAACGAAAACCGGAAACCGTCCCCGAAGGGGATCCCCGCAAGGGGGAAAACCGAAAAAGAATCGCTATAGTCCGAGTTAGAGGTAGCGTGCACATGAAGCCTCAGGTTAAAAAGACGTTTGAGGTCCTCAAGCTTGGGGAGCCGAATCACTGTATCGTAATCGACAACCGGCCGGAATACAGGGGCATGCTTTTGAACATAAAGGACTATGTCACTTGGGGTGAAATAACTCCTGAAACAATGGAAAAACTTTTGTCTTCAAGAGGCAAGATTGAAGGCGCCAAGCTTTCAGACAAGTTCATGAAAGAAAAGACAAAAATTGGTTCAATAAACAATTTCGTAAAGGATTTCATGGCATTCAAAGCAGAATTGAATGACATTCCAGGATTGAAGAAGACTTTCAGGCTTAATCCGCCGAAAAAAGGCTTTGAAAGACTTGGAATAAAAAAGCCTTATTCCATCGGCGGGGCCCTCGGATACAGAAGCGGCAAGATTAACGAACTGCTTGGAAGGATGATGTAATATGTCTCACGGAAACCGCAAAGTAAGGAAGATGCGTGGCTCAAGAACCCACGGCTATGGGAACACGCAAAAGCACAGAGGTGCTGGAAGTCGTGGAGGCCGTGGAATGGCCGGAAGCAAGAAGCACAAGTGGGCTTATGTGTCTAAATACATGCCCGAGCACTTTGGGAGAAGCGGGTTCAAGAGGCCCCAATGCCAGGTGAAGGAAAAAAAGATTGCGAACATAGGAGACCTTAACTTAAATGCAAGCAAGCTTCTGAAAGAAGGCTTTCTGAAGAAGGAAAAAGACGCTTATGTTGTGAACCTTACTGAAAAAGGCTTTGACAAGCTTCTTGGAGCGGGCAAGGTGTCAAACAAATTCATCATCACAGTAAAAGAGTGCAGCGGGAAAGCGAAAGAAAAGATAGAAGCAGCAGGCGGTAAGCTAATCCTGCCTGAAGGGAAACCAGCGGAAGGGCAGGCAAATGAAACAGGCGAAACATCAGAGAAAGTTTAACTCATATCACCCTAAAAGTATTCTCAGTTCACCTTTAGCCACCTCAAGAAGTGGATTTAAATTTTTGCGTTAATACATTAAACCAAAATGAACCTTGAGTTCCTAAGACCCTTCATAAAATACCTGCCTGAAGTAAAACTCCCCGGAAGGCATGTCGCATTCAAGGAAAAACTGTTCTGGACCTCTCTTGCATTGGTCTTATTCTTTATCATGGGCGTCATCTACCCATACGGCGTCACAGTTGAAAAGCTTGAGGAGTCTATAAGAGGGTTCAGCCAACTGCAGTTGATTTTCGCCAGCTCCATGGGAAGCATCACCTCAGCCGGAATAGGACCAATAGTTACGGCGTCCATCATACTACAGCTTCTGGTTGGAGCCAAGATGATTGACATCGACTTGAAGAAGCCTGAAGGAAAAGCCCTCTTCCAAGGAACACAGAAGATTCTAACAATAGTGATAGCGTTCTTCGAAGCCTGGGCTTTGGTGAACTTCACCCACATGGTAGATATCTCATCCACAAATCCGGCCGGAACACTGGAATACACCCGTAATACACCCTTGTTCCTGTTCACAGTGCTCCAAATAGCCTTGGGTTCGATACTATTGATGTATCTAGACGAAGTGGTTTCAAAATGGGGCATAGGCTCTGGAATAAGCTTGTTCATCGCAGGCGGAGTCTCGCAGACCATAATAACAGCCTCAATCAACCCCCTAAAAGAGGCTTCAGGCCGTTTTGCAGGAGTGATACCCAACTTTTTGGAGCAAATGATGCTCGGAAACTTCGACATAATGCTGCTTGCCTCAATATTCACGACAATACTGGTCTTCCTGATAGTGTCGTTTGGCGAGTCAATGCGCCTTGAAATACCGCTTTCCTATGGAGGCATAAGAGGCGTTGGAGGCAGATATCCATTAAGATTCTTCTATGTATCCAACATCCCCGTAATCCTAACTGTAGCACTTTTGAGCAACGTCCAACTGTGGGCCGGCTTCTTTGGAGTCGACATCAACAACCCGGCAACCGACATGAGCATGATGCAGAATATAGTTTACCAAATTGCCTCAAAGATCACCATGGGCGAGCTACACGGCATTTTGATTCCAAGCCAGTGGAACATGTTGTTGGACTCTAGGATAATACTACACCTAATAATCTACCTGATAGTCTTCATAGCATTCTGCATGCTCTTCGGCAAGTTCTGGGTTTCCACCACCGGCTTGGACTCGGAGTCCATATCCAAGCAAATACAAGAAGGCGGAATGCAGATTCCAGGCTTCAGACGCGACTACAGGATAATAAAAACCGTCCTCGATAGGTATATCCCACAGATAACAATTATGAGCAGCATCGCCGTAGGTTTTGTTGCAGTCGGCGCAGACCTAATGGGCGCGATAGGAAGCGGAACCGGAATACTCCTGACTGTAGGAATCCTCTACAGGCTGTATGAAGACATACAAAAAGAACAAATGGCTGGCGTTTCACCCTGGATTAGAAAAATGATGGGGAGAGAAGAATAGTTTTCGCGGGTTTTCTCTTTATGGTTTTCACGGGTTTTCGCGGGTTTTCTCTTTATGGTTTTCGCGGGTTTTCAAGTTTTCTGAAGACTGAAGACCGAAAACCGAAGACTGGACACTGAAAACCCAAAACCGAAAACTGAAAACCGAATATTATAGAAATGTATCCAGGTATCTCCTATATTGCCTATCTTTTATTTTGAGTATTTCTTTGTCTTGCAGTATTTGCACTTTGGCTTTTCTGAATTCCTTCCCAAAACCTCTTCTTTCTTTGAGTATCGCAGGCAGGAGTTGTTCCACATTCTTGTATTCCCTTTCTGTGTTCACCACCCAGCGGCCGTCTTTTATATAAGGCTTGTCCTTGCTGTACTTCTCCAGAAATTTCTCTTGGTTTGAAGCATCGACGTCTAT
Organism: Candidatus Altarchaeales archaeon; assembly: GCA_016867655.1. Classification (GTDB taxonomy): domain Archaea; phylum Altiarchaeota; class Altiarchaeia; order IMC4; family SCGC-AAA252-I15; genus VGJA01. The sequence goes on from VGJA01000012.1 coordinate 10,866, forward strand.
CGGCGGGCCGAGGTGGTGTTTGATTCTTGGAAGATTCCAGACGTCAAACTCCAAAAGTATTATCGAGGTGTCTTTTTCATTGGTCCAGAAGCCGCTTCTGAATATGCTGAACTCAAACTCCTGGATTTCCTGCTTCAAGGCTTTTTCTGTTGTCCTAACCTGGTCGTAGAGCGAGTTCGGGTTGACCTTAGGGTGTTTGAAGACGAAAGCAAGTATTTTAGTCCCCCGGGTCTTTATGTTCTTCAACAGTTCCTTCTCGCTTCTAGCCTTCTTTTCCTTTGGGAAAAAGTATTCCAATGAAGGATTCTTCAGGAATTCCGCAGCTGCGATGATGAATTCAGCCAGCTTTTGCTTTGACACTGCTGCAGCGACATTCCTGTCCTTGTCCACAGGGTCCACTACAATCATGCTTGCGTTCGTGAAAAAGTGTTTTAATACTTCCGGATTTTCCCACTGTTTTTCAGGGTCCAGTATTATTTCCCCGATTTTCCATTTTGCAGTGGCCTTCAGCAGGTTTTCAAACGAACCATACTCTAAAGTCAACAGTTCCACAAGATAGCCTGAAAACCCTTGGACTTTGGCTTCAGCGCCGTAAACGTTGATTCCTTTCATGAACTGCTTAACCAACCTTATATCATTCCTCACGTTCTTGCTAGCAATGCTAGCAATCAGTCTCCTCTTTATGTAGTGCGTGTGCAAAGGAGTTCTGTCCACTGAAGAAAGCATTTTGCCGCCTGAATAGCAAGGCACGATTTCAATGACATAGCCCTTAAAATTGCCCATCACATAAGGATGCTCTGCATAGTCTATCTCGGGCTTGACTTTAAGCTTCTTGA
>VGJA01000013.1 GCA_016867655.1 Candidatus Altarchaeales archaeon
AAAAAAGATTGCAAGAGACGGCGAAGGCGCGTCAAAATACCTTGAGTTTGAAGTAACAAACGCCAAAAATGACGCCTCAGCGGCAAAAGTGGCGAAAGCCATCGCCTCATCTCCACTGGTGAATGCAGCATTCTACGGCGAGAACCCAAACTGGGGCAGAATCATTTCAACCATTGGAAGCAAGATAAAATTCAACCCAATGGAGACGACAATAAAATTCAGCTCTGAAAAAGGCGGTGTGAATGTCTTCAACCAAGGCACAGTAGGAAACCTGAAAAAAGCGGTGGGAGTGCTGAAGGCAAAGGAAATAAAGGTCACAGTCAACCTAAGGCAGGGCAGAGGCAGCGCTAAAGCCTACACCTGCGACTTGACTGAAAAGTATGTTAGGATAAACGCAGGATACAGTTAGAATGAGATTTCTAGGTTCCAGAATAGGGGCGGTTGAAGCATTGATGGCAGTAAACTTCATCGCATTCCTGGCTACAATGGTTTTTCCAACAATAATGCTGACGCTATTCGCATTAAGTCCCGGAACAGTGGTATACATGCCTTGGACCATACTGACAAGCATGTTCCTGCATGCAGACGTCATGCACATAATATTCAACATGATGGCCTTCTACTTTTTCAGCCTCTATCTGGAAAACCTGGTTGGAGAGAAAAACATGCTGAAAGTCTTCTTCACCGGAGGAATCGCCGGGAGCATATTCTACATACTAAGCTCCTTCACACTTGGCACTCCGGAACAAAACACTTTTGCGTTAGGCGCCTCAGGAGGAATCTTTGCAATAGCTGGAGCACTAGCCATATTAAGGCCATACATGAAGGTTGTAATGATACCCATCTTCATACCAATGCCCCTGTATATAGCAGTCTTCGTGTTCATGGTCCTGCTCTCTTTCATGCCTGGAGTCGCATGGCAGGGCCACCTCGGCGGACTAATAACAGGGGTACTATTCGGCCTACGATGGAAGAAAAGAACAGTAGAACTAATAGCAGTAAAAGAACCCTACGGATATCGATTTTACTAGAAAAATGAAAAACAAAATAAAAACGTTGCTGGAGCTTGCAAGACCCAGAAACATGGCCATATCCTTCCTGGGGGTGATAGTCGGCATGCTCCTTGCATCCAAAACCAGTGCAATAAACATTAATGCCATTTCAGCAGCCATATCCACAATGCTTATCCTTGGCGGAGGAAACGCCCTAAACGACTACTACGACTACCATGCAGACAAAATAAACCGGCCAAAGCGTCCAATACCCTCAGGCAGAATCAAAAGAGAAACCGTGAAACAACTGTCAACGCTAATGTTCCTCGCTGGAATACTTGTCGCATTAAGCATAAACGCCTACTGCCTGCTGCTCGCGATAGCAAACTCTACCATACTCATAGCCTACGCAAAATACTCAAAAAAAGCCATCCTGCTTTCAAACACTGCAGTCAGCTACCTGAGCGCCTCAGTATTCGTCTACGGGGCGTTGAGCATATACCAAACAAACTTGTTCAACCCAACCTGGCTTGGAATACTAGCGACATTGATTGCATCATCATTCTTCATGACACTCTCGCGCGAAATAATAAAAGACATGGAAGATGTTAAAGGCGACCACAAAATGCACGCAATAACACTGCCAATAAAAATCGGGGTCCACAAGGCAAAAAACACAGCCATCCTCTCTGGATTGATGTCAATAGCCATAAGCCTCATCCCATTGTTCACAAAAACAACAGGCTTCAACACAACCGCCTATGCACTATTTATAATACCCGCCAACCTAATCTTTATCTCATCCTACTTCAAAACACCCAGCAAAAGCCAAAAACACATCGTACTTGGAATGACCATAAGCCTGATAGCATTCCTAACAGGGCGAATACTGTGAAAAACTGGATCGAGTAATTACACTCAAAAATAATTAGCATTCATACAGTGCTACCGACCGAGCAAAGCGAGGGAGTGTAGCACCTTCGATCAATACCCTTTGGGTATTGCCTCAGTAGCTCAGTAGGTAGAGCGATGCCTTGGTAAGGCATAGGTCGCGAGTTCAATTCTCGCCTGAGGCTAAACCGCAGGGGGCTCCGCCCCCTCCCCAGTTTCAAGTTCTTCCTGACCCACCCCCAGGGAGGATAACGTTGTATTACGCTGTATGAAGAAGTCGTTTCTTTAAAAGGATTCTAGTCCAATAGGTATTTATGCCAATTAAGTCTGCTATGAAGCAGATTGCAGATCATGTGCACAAGACCATAGAAAAGCTTGACGATTTGGAAGTTGACGTTATGATAGAAGCCGTGAAAAAGGCTGACAGAATCTTTTTGATGGGAGTAGGCCGCTCCGGCTTGGTTTCAAAAGCGTTCGCCATGAGGCTTGTGCACTTGGGTTTGAAGGCTCATGTCATAGGCGAAACCACAACGCCTTCAATAACTAAAAACGATTTGTTGATTGCAGTATCAGGCTCAGGCAGCACAAATTCTGTTGTAAAAGCGGTTGAAATATCGAAGAAAGTCGGCACGAAAGTTCTTGCAGTCACCTCCTACCCAAACTCAGACTTGGGCAAACTGGCAGACCATGTGGTGAAGATTGAAGGCCGCACCAAACTGGACGCAAGTAGAGACGACTTGAAAAGAGAACTAACAGGCTACGAACAATTAACGCCGCTGGGCACATTGTTTGAAGACACTGTGATGATATTCTTCGACGGCATAATCGCCAAGCTGATGAACGAACTAGGCACCAAAGAAACAGACATGCAACACAGGCACGCCAAGTTGGAATGGTTTTACTGACGGTTTTCAGTTCTCGGTCTTCAGTCTTCGGAAAACAGAAAACCGTGAAAACCGAATCTTGTCCCGAAGGATTCCCGCAAGGGAAAAAACCCGTGAAAACTATTTTACTCTAAATCTTAGTATTCCAGCTATCCCGCCTAACGCCTTTAATTGCCTGCCGGCTTCGCTGTCCTGGTTCACTATGTGAACTCTGCCGCGGGAATTCCTGACTGAATTCATCAATTCTTCAAGAGTTTTTCTTTGCTCCACAAAAGTCTTGTCCGAGATCAGCAGAATTTCAACAGCGCCAAAAGTTATTGCATTCCGGATTTCCTGCATTCCGTAAGCTGAGAAGCCGTCGTCTTTGCCTATGTGTTCAAGCAGTTTGTTGACTAGATTAACGTCCAACGCGGAGTTGATGTCTTCAAGCACTTTCTTCAAGACAGGCCGTTTTAAGACTTCGTTGACGCCGTTTACGCCGTGAGAACCGATGTGCTCTAAAACAGTCTTCTTCGCAAGTTCCGGATTTTTTTCAGACAAAAAAGCCATGAAATGCTCTTTTTCAAAACCAGCTCCGGCAACGATGATTGAATGCACGCTTTCCCTTAAAGCAGTGTTCTGCAAATGCTCTAAAACCTGATTGTAAAACTCTGTCTTACGCTTTTCCCTCAAATTCAAGTCAAACTTGCCGCCCACAGCAGAAGAAAAGCCTGAATGCTCTATCCTGGACGCTCTGACCAATCCGAAAGATGCTTCGCCTTCATCAATCACGGCAATCAAGACTTTAGGCCTTAAAGAAGAATCCACCGCATCCTTCAATCTGCTTAAGTCAGAGTCAAGCCACCTTTCCTTTCGAACTGAAATCACGTCGTCAACCCCAATGTTGAACGAGTGATGCGTTCCAAGAGAAACCACGTCTTCAGGTCCATGGGAGACGATGCCAAGAACTTTCAATACATTGGAATCAGACTTGAAATCCAACTTCTCCACCTTAATCTCAAGCGTTACAGTCCTCCGTTCAGCATCCATGCCCTCTTCCTTGCCTTTAACCTTGCGCGTAGTCTTGGATTCAACCAAATCCCTTTCCTGAACAATCTGGCTTAAATACCACAAGTCGTCCAAGCTTTCAACCAAAAGCTTTACTATACCACGCCGCAAATCCTTAAACAAAACCTTCATAACAACAAAAAATAGGTAGAAAGAGGAAATAAGCGGAATGGACACACGCTAATCATGCAGAAGGCAGAGTTTTTCCCAAGGGTTTTGCCCGAACGAGCACCTACCGTTGGTTTCAGAACACCAGTGAGGAAAAAGAGTTTGCTCCCGCCGGGATTTCCCCGCTATCGCGGGATCTCCCTCGCTCCGCTCGGTCGAGAACCCGGTCGCCGAGTAAATACAATAGGTTAAATTACATTCACAGAATTTAAAACTAGAAGGTAGTGCAGAGGGGTCTCCTCCCCTTCGGGGATCCCCTTGCGGGGAGGTCTGTAGCCTCATGCTCCCGCCGGGATTTGAACCCGGGTCGCCGGATGGCTTTAACCTGCCTCGTTGTTATGTGGGGTTGGTATACCCCACCTTTTCTTTCTTTTTCCCGAGGCTTTTTCTTTCTTTTATTAAAAGAAAGAAAAAGGCTCCGAAAGTCCGGTATGATTGGCCGGGCTACACTACGGGAGCGTTGGTTTTAACTATATGTATTGTTTATTTATTAAGAGTTTATTGTGTCTGGTTTTGAGGGGGTTGTGTGTTAGAAGTTCACTTCGTCAGTTCTATTTCGATGTGTACGCCGTCTGGCACTTGTATTCGCATTACTTGCCTTAAGGTTCTTTCGTTGGCTTCTAGGTCTATGATTCTTTTGTGTATGCGCATTTCCCATCTTTCCCAGGTGGAGGTTCCTTCTCCGTCTGGGCTTTTGAGGGTTGTGATTTTCATTTTGCGGGTGGGTATGGATATGGGTCCCGCGAATTTGCTGCCTATTTTTTTGGTTATGTCTATTATTTGGCTGCAGACTTCGTGTATTTTTTTTATTTCCCTGCCTATTAGTATTATTCGTGCTTTTTCCATTGTTTTTTTAGGGGGTAGAATGGTGGAGAGTTATTATAGGAGGGGTGTGTTAAAAAATAGTGTTAGGGGGTTTTGGCAACCCCCTTGTGCCGGTTTTTTAGGCTGCTTTTTTCTTTATGTCTATTACCATGCCTGCAGCTACTGTTTGGCCCATGTCTCTTACTGCGAATCTTCCTAGCTGTGGGAAATCTTTCGCGGCTTCGACTACTATGGGTTTGGTGGGCCTTATTTTTACTACAGCCACGTCTCCTGTTTTCAGGAATTCGGGTTTTTCTTGTTTTACTCCGCCGCTTTTGGGGTCTATGGTTTTCACCAGCTCTGTGAACTGACAGGCTACTTGGGCTGTGTGTATGTGGAATACTGGCGTGTAGCCGACTGTTATGGCGCTTGGGTGTTGCAGTATCACGATTTGGGCTGTGAATTCTTCTGCTACTGTGGGCGCGTTGTCTGCTGGCCCGACTACGTCTCCTCTTTTGACGTCGTCTTTTCCTATGCCTCTGACGTTGAATCCGACGTTGTCTCCTGGCTCGGCCTGCGGGATTTGTTCGTGGTGCATTTCTATTGTCTTGACTTCTCCGCCTGCGCCGCCTGGCATGAAGACTACTTTCATTCCTGGCTTCATGACGCCGGTTTCTACTCTTCCTACTGGGACTGTTCCAACGCCTGTGATGGTGTAGGCATCTTGTACTGGCAGTCTTAGGGGTTTGTTTATTGGTTTTTCTGGCGCCTGTAGTTTGTCCAACTCAGTTAATAGCGTGTCTCCTTTGTACCAGGGTGTGTTTTTGCTTTTTTCTTTTACGTTGTCTCCTTCGTATGCTGATACTGGAATGAAGGGCACTTCTTCGGTTTTGTAGCCGATTGACTTCAACAGTTTTTCTACGTCTTCTTTGGCTGCTTTTACTTTGCCTTCGTCGTATTTTACTGCATCGATTTTGTTTAAGGCAATGATTATTTGCTTTATTCCCAGTGTCTTGGAGAGAAATGCGTGTTCTTTGGTCTGTGGTTGCACGCCGTTTACCACGTCTACCACCAAGATTGCCGCATCTGCTTGTGATGTTCCCGTTATCATGTTTTTGACGAAGTCTCTGTGTCCTGGAGCGTCGATTATTGTGAAGTAGTGTTTGGGGGTCTTGAACTTCTTGTGGGATATGTCTATGGTGACCCCTCTTTCTCTTTCTTCTTTTAGTTCGTCTAATACCCAGGCGAATTCGAATGTTGCTTTTCCGCCTTTTGCAGCCTCTTCTCTTAAAGCCTTTAGCTTCTGTTCTGAAACTTCCCCAACCTCGTAGAGCATTCTTCCTACTAGTGTTGATTTTCCGTGGTCAACGTGTCCGATGAACACCAGGTTCATGTGTGGTAAATCAGCCATTTTTTTCCTCCGTATATCGTTTAGTTTAAGCCATATTTATTTGAATTTGCCCTTTAAAAATGGTCTCTGGGAGTGTGCTTTTAGGACTCCATGTATTCTTCCGCCCTGGGGAGTTCTTTTTTCATGCCCTTTCTTTCGCGAATCTGCATGATTATTTTTTGCTGTAGTTCTGTGGGAAGCTTGTCGAAGCCAGCGTTTTCGGTGCTCCAGAGGGCGTGTCCCTCTGTGACGCTTCTTATGTCTCCTGAGAAGCCGAATGATTCTCCTACAGGTATTTTGCCTTCTATTGTCATTAGCTCGTCTTTCTGGCTCATTTCTCCGACAACTCCTCTGCGTCTCTGCAGTTCTCTGGTCACGTTGCCTAGATAGTCTTGCGGCACGTCTATGTACACGTTTTGCACTGGCTCTATGATGCAGGGTTTTGCTTTCAGGATGCACGCGTATATGGGATTTTTGACTGCAGGATAGACTTGTGCTGGCCCTCTGTGGATGGCGTCTTCGTGCAGGACTGCATCGTCTAAGACCACTTTTATGCCTGACATTGGTTCTGCCGCCAACGGTCCTTTGTTCATGACTTGCTCAAAACCATCTAACATCAGTTCCATCACTTCGTCCAAATGCTGGATTCCCTTGGTCATGTCCACCATTATGTTGCTGTGGTATATGTCTATAAGCCTTTTGGCTTCTTCGTTGTCCATCCCCAAGTCGACCAGCTGGGCTCTTAGGTCTTTGCTGCGGTCTTTCCTGCGGCCTTCTTTTATGTCCCCGCTCATTATTGCATTGTATATCTTGGGTTCTAAGGGTTCCACTTTGATGTAGAATTTGTTGTGCTTGTTGGGCGATTTTCCTTCCACTGGCCCAAACTTCCCCTGCACTGCTTCCCTGTAGACGACGATTGGTGGTGATGTCTTGATTTCCAAGCCGCCTTGCTTTATCCTGTTTGTTATTACCTCCAGGTGTAGTTCGCCCATTCCTGAAAGCAAATGCTCGCCTGTCTCTTCGTCTATTTCAGCCTTTAATGTAGGGTCTTCTTTAGCCGTCTGCCTTAGGACTTCTATTACTCTGGGCAGGTCCTTCATGTTTTTGGCTTCGACCGCTATTGTAACAACCGGCTCTGAGACGTGTTTTATCGCCTCAAACGGCTGCATGTCTTCTGTTGAAACGGTTTCGCCTGCAAAGGCCCTTCTCAGTCCCGTAATTCCGACTATGTTTCCTGCCGGAACGGACTCGGCGCGCTCTCTAGACGCTCCGAGGTAGATTCCTATGTTTTGCACTCTTTCTGTTGTTTTCGCCCCCACCAGGTAGACTTCTTCTCCTTCTTTCAGTGTTCCAGAGAAGATTCTTCCTGTGGCTACTTCTCCTTCCCTTTTGTCGAAAGTCTGGATGTTGGTTATCATTATCGCAAGCTTTCCGTTGGGGTCGCAGTTTAGCATTGATTTTCCTATTTCAGAGTCGAGTTCGCCCTTCCAAATCTGCGGAACCCTGATTTTCTGCGCCGTCAATGGGTTAGGCAGGTGTTTTACGGCCATGTCTAGTATGATTGCATGGGCTGGCGCTCTTTCGAAAAGTTGTTTTTGGTTGTCGTTTCTGCAGCAGTCTATGATGTCTTTGAAGGTTATCCCGCTTTTCTTCATGTAGGGCACGTTTATCGCCCACTTGTGGAAGCCTGAGCCGAATGAAACGCTTCCGGCATTCACATCCATCCTCCAGTCCACTCCTTCAGGCTGTTTCATCTGGATTATTTTGTTGACTTCAGCTATGATTTTCAGGAACCTCTTTTGCAGTTCGTCTGGAGTGAGCTTTAGTTCGTTTATCAAACGATCTGTTTTGTTGATGAACAACACCGGCCTGACTCTCTCCCTCAACGCCTGTCCCAAGACTGTTTTGGTCTGGGGCATGACGCCTTCCACTGCACAAACGAGAACAACCACGCCGTCTACTGCGCGCATCGCTCGTGTAACGTCCCCGCCGAAGTCCACGTGCCCGGGAGTGTCAATCATGTTTATCAAATATTCTTTGCCGTCAAACTCGTGGACCATTGAAATGTTGGCTGCATTGATTGTGATTCCTCTAGCTTGCTCGTCCTCGTGGAAGTCCAAAGCCAGCTGTTTTCCAGCGGTTTCGGTTGAAATCAAACCAGCGTTCGCTATCAAGCTGTCGCTCAATGTAGTCTTCCCATGGTCAATATGGGCCACAATACCCATGTTCCTAATCTGCTCTGGCCTGCCGACCAGCTTCTTCACCTTCTCAGCAACCTGCTCTTGACGTCCCATTCTACTTCTTGGTTTAATTCTTATGTTTTATTCTCTGGACGCACCCATTTTGAGTTGCGTTCATGAGTCTTATTCTTAAGTTGTATTCGACTCATTTTTGAAGGGTGCGCATATTAATCCTAAGTTACTCTTATCTTGCCGACTGCGCGATTCTTTCGGTTTCTTCCTTTCGGTTTAGGGCATAGCTTTTGGTGTCGCCGTTGGCTGCAGCTATAATCTCGTCTGCAAGGCATTCCTCTATCGACTTTTTGTTCTTGAAGGCTGTTGCAAAAGCGCCCAAGGAGATGTACTTCAAGCCAAAGTCAACCCTCCTCTGCGAAGACACGTCCACTGCCTGGTGGTACCTAATCCCGCCGTAGATGATTGTGGTTGTCTCCTCTCTGGGCCCAGAGTTGACCAAAGCATCCACAAAAACCTGTATCGGATTCTTCTTGGTCTTGCTTTCTACGATTTCAAAGGCCTTTTCAACAATCTTCAAGGCGTTCTGCTTTTTTCCAGTGTTGCCGCCGCCTCTGATGAACTTTCCTGCCACCTTTTTGGTCCCTTGGCCAGAGCGCATCATCTTGTTCACCAGCCTTTCAACAATGTTCATCTTTGATTTGGAGAACTGCTTTCCGCTCAATCTGCCCGCCTTGTGCGGCAGGTATATCGGGTTGAGAGAGATGTACCTCTTCATGCCCTCATCCTTAACCAACACTTCGTTGAAGCCCCACCTGCCAAATAGTTTCACATCCATCTTAATTCTTGGTTTTATTTTTTACTCTTTATTGTCTGAACGCACCCATTTTGAGTTGCATTCATGAGCTTGATTCTTGAGTATTATTCTAAGTGTTTTTGAAGGGTGCGCATCTTAATTCTTGGTTTTATTTTTTACTCTTTATTGTCTGAACGCACCCATTTTGAGTTGCGTTCATGAGCTTGATTCTTGAGTATTATTCTAAGTGTTTTTGAAGGGTGCGCATTTTTAGCTGTATTTGTTGAACCCGATGCTTTCCGCATGCTCTTTGAAGCACTTTCTGCACATATTCAAGCCGTACTTGTGCACCATGCCCCGGTTGTTCCCGCACACCCTGCAACGCTGCTCGTGAGCGTCCATCTTAAATTTTTTCTTAAGTCTCTGCTTCAATTTCAACACCAAATTTTTCTTTTATGAAATCTATCGACTCCTGCCTTGTGATCGTGTGCTTTTTTGAAGGACTGCGCTGGTTTAGCCTCCTCCTCTTAGTCCGGTAGCCTGACTTTTCCAGAGTCGTGTTCACATTCAACCCCAGGATTCCTATGTCCGGGTCGTATTTCAAACCCTGTATGTCGATGTACTCGTGTATTCCAAACGCCATGTTCCCCGCCTTGTCGAAGTTGTCCTCTGTTAGCTTATTGTCTTTGGCATACAGCATTCTCTTGAGTATTTCTTCCGCTTCTTTGCCTCTTAGAGTTACCTTGCATCCAATGGGCTCGCCCTTCCTCAGATTCCAGGCTGGAACCTTGTGCTTTGAAAAGGTTCTGATGGTTTTTTTGTTGGTTATCTTCTGCAGCAGTTTCTCTGCCTTCACTAGTTTTTCCCCGGACTCGCCTGCACCTATGTTCAAGGTTACTTTTTCTATCCTTGGTTTTTGCATCACATTGCTGTATTCCATTTTAAATCGCTATCAAAGGTTTTTCCTTCCCGATTACGAAAACGTAGTCTGTCATTGTTTCAATGTCGCCCACTTTTGTCTTGGACTTCCCTGATTCCGTTCCTTCTGTTATCTGGCTTATCACACCGGTTTCGCCTGAATGCCTTCCCTGGCAGATTAAAGCAACATTGCCCTTCTTGTATTCCAAAACCTCTTTTATTTTCCTAGAGGGTATTTCCAAAATCAGAGTGTCTTTCGTCTTGAACGTGTTCTTCTCAATCAGCAGTGTGGTTCCGTCATGCAAGTTAAGCTGAATCTTCCCGTTTTTCACAGACTGTTTGTTGACTATCCTGCAGGGCTTTATCTTAGCCTCCTGTTCGGTTATTTCCCTGAGCTTAGGCCCCTTTCCGCTCGGCAGGATGCGATAATACTTGCCTACTTTAAGTATTTCAACGACATCCATCAATCCGGCAGTGTAGTTGGGCTCCTTTATGACCTTCTTGTTTACAGACACCAAGCCGTTGTTCAGTATCCTGCTGGCTTCTCTAGAGTTGTCCGCATACTTCAATACGTCTCTGAGTATGTAAAGCATTGTAAGAGAGTTTTCTTTCTTCTGAGATCCTGCCCTGATGATTGCAAACCACCTTGGCTTCTTGCCCTTTCCTATTGAAATCCTTTTTGTGTGCATTTATACACCTGCCTTTCTTTCAAGAATCTTTTTTCTTTTTTTGTCTTCCAAATCGAGCATAGTAATCTGCAGATTTGAAGGCTCCAAAGGCCTTTCGATGTCTGTTCCATCTGCTTTTTTCATCGTTAATCCATCCACATAAACCTTGCGTTTGTCCACTTCAACTCTTATGACGTTTCCTGTGCTTCCCTTCAGTTCGCCCCTCATCACCTTCACAGTGTCGCCTTTTCTGACCTGCATGCTGTTCAGGCCATACGTTTTCTTCAGTTCCTTGCTTAACATCGCCCTGCAAAAAGCTTTTTTCTTGTGCAACGGCGCGTTAAACAAAA
>VGJA01000014.1 GCA_016867655.1 Candidatus Altarchaeales archaeon
CAGTAATACTCTCCAACAAGCTTGGAAACTGCGTAAGGGGACATTGGTGTTGTAGTCATGTCCTCTCTCTTTGGCAGTGTTGGAGTGTCGCCGTAGACTGAAGACGAACTAGCATATACAACACGTTTGACGTTAGCGTCCTTAGCAGCAACAAGGACATTCAAAGTGCCAGATACATTGCATTCGTTCGTCAAAACAGGGTTTGCTATCGACCTGGGCACAGAAGGCAGGGCAGCCTGATGCAGCACAAAATCTATGCCCTCAACCGCTCTTCTCACAGTGTTCAAATCGCGGATGTCGCCTTCGACAAAATCTAGCTTGTCTACAACATCCAAAAGATTTTCACGCCTGCCTGTAATCAAGCTGTCAAGAACCCTGACATTAAAGCCTTTATCAACCAGCTCGCCGGCAATATTGGAGCCGATGAAGCCAGCACCGCCCGTGACAAGCACCTTCATTGCAATGCTAAATATAGGTTACGTGCAATAAAACCCAATTGAGGCAGGGTTGACCAAAAAGACAATAAAAAAGCTTTTATGTTTGTTTAACTCTTTCCGCCCTTCGCCACCTTCCTCAACTGGACGTCAAATTTTTTCATGAACGTCTTCCAGCTGTAGTTCTCTTCAACATGCTTTCTCCCTTGTTTGCCCATCTTTTCAGCCAGGTTTGGGTTGCCTGCAAGCAGGCTCATCTTTCCAGCCATCGCATCCTCGCAATTGACTAGAAAACCATTCACTCCATCTTGGATTACCTCCTTTGGGCCGCCTTCGTTGACTGCAATACACGGCTTGTAGGATGCCAGCGCTTCCAAAGGAACGATGCCAAAGTCCTCGTTGACCGGCGTATACAAAACGCCAGTGCAGTTGGAAAACAACTCCACCATCTTTTCCCTGGGAACATCCAAAAGGATTTCTCCGTCACTGCCAAGCATTTTCTTAATTTTCTCATAGTAAGCCACGTGTTCGCTCCTCTCTTTGAAGAGGGCGCCCGCAACAACAAGCCTCCAACCTTTGTTGTCTTTTTTGAATGCCTTAAAAGCTTTGATTGCATACTCAAACCTCTTTTCCGGAGCAATCCTCGAGGGATAGAAAAAATACTTCTCATAGCCTCCAGCCCTAAACTCCTTGATGTCCACGCACGGGTTTAAGACAGTGGAATCTCTGTTCAAGTATTTTTTCAGCCTGTTTTGAGTGTTGACGCTGTTGGCGAAAACATGCTCAATCTTCGGCACAATCTTGCGTTCAATCAAGCGGTAAGGCTGCAATACGCTCCAGTAGAGCGCCTTCTGATGAAGCCTGCGTTGACTCATCCTCCACTGATAAAGGTCGAAAGCCTCCCTATTTGGAGAATGACAATACCACACAACCGGGCTGTTCCTATTCCTAATCCACTCTGAAGGAGTTCCCTGCGCGTTTATGACATCAAAGCCATCCAGCTTTTTTTTGTAAAACTTGAAGCCCGCCATCACAGCATCCCGAACCCTCACTGGAAGAAAACTTGGAACCAAGCTGGAAACTTTGGACTTCAAAACCTCAACTTCAACATCCCTGAACTCCGGAAAAGTGCCTTCAGGCGCATACCTAGAGCAAAAAACCTTTGCTCTGAAATGCCTTGCAATTTCCAGCACAACCTTTTCTGCCCCCCCTTTGGTGTACAAAAAAGGGTGCACTATGGCTAAATCCACATAAACCACTATGAATACGAACTTAAAATTGATAGAAAATGTTAACACACAAAAACTCGTTATTCAATAGTTGGGGGTTATTACCCTTCTGGACCATACTTAACCAAAATGCTCAAAGGAGGGTTCTTCAATCGGCTGAGCAATGCTCTCTTTGGGAAACGTTTACACACTCTACAGGTTGTCTCCTCGCTTAAGAGATCACTAAGCGTCCCTGCAATTCCTTTAACATATCCTCTTATTTTTCTTTTTCTATCCTATGTTCTTCTAACTAAAATTGATGTCTTTGAGGGTTACAGGCTCAATGACTACATGTGTCTTGATTTCCTAAGAGATGGCGTACTATATGGTGGACAGCCATATTGCTGGCAGGGCGTAATTTACTATACGTATGGCCTGCTTCTTTCTTTTATATCTACTGAACATCTAAACCAAGTGGGTCTTTTTTTCAGCATTTGCATGAATACCCTCCTTTTTTTTCTTATACTAAAGGTAATGAAATCAGAGTTAGGGTGTGATAAGATACCTTTACCGATTCTATTATTTACACCCTTTTTCTATCTAAGTCTAAACCTCCACTGTAGTGTGTCCTTGCTAGCGACAACATTTTTGTTTTCAGGTTTTTACACCCTTTTTTATTCTAAAATCAAATACTCATATGTAGTTTCAGGAATTCTTTTTGTTTTATCATTATACACTTCATTTATCACTATACTCCCTATTCTTTTTATACTCCTGTCCTTGTTTTTCAAACTTGATGAAAATCATTGCACACTTAAGAATTGTAATATTTCATTGGAACTAAACAAGTTGTCAACTTTTTTGATTATCATCTCCATAATAATCCTTTTGTCTGTTGGTATCTACCTGATGTTTCCGAATATCTTTATCTACACGTTCACGAGTCATGCTTATAATAACCCCAAAACCTTTATGGGGACCATTAGCTTTATCTGGAGTTCTACTATGGAATCGGGCATTGTTGTTCAGTTAATGGTTATCATTCTAATCCTACTTAGCGGTTTCATCATGCTTTTCGACAGGGTAAATATTCTCTCTGCGATTTCTTCCATTTGTTTCTTATTCCACCTTAAAAATGAGTTCTCAACTCTTGGTGTAGGTGATCTCCTTGATGAGTACAATTTCAGATTTATACTGCCTTTTATACCTTTCTATATTATTTCTGTTTCGATATTTTGTGCTAAAAATAAAAACATTTTCTATAAAGCCATCATTTTTTCCATAATATTCTCACTACTCTTCTATCTATCCGGGCTGTATGAGAGTTTTCCTCCTGGTAGAGGTGGAAGACCTCCAGAATTAATAAGGTCCGCGTATGGTCTTCATTTCATCCTCCCTCAGGAAGGGAGGATCTTGATGGAAGGTACAGTAGGTCACATAAGAGAATTTATATCTGACTTTGATTTAAACATCTCTCTCAACCAGATAGACCCCATACCACCAATGTTTAAGTATGATTCATATTACGATACTAATGCTTATGCCCTATCAAATTTAGGTATAACTAGGGACTTTGGCGAGTTTGATAAATACGAAAAAAAATACTCTAACATTGACTACTCCTTCTATGACGAAGACTTGTTGAACGAGTACACCAAACGATTATGTGCCGGTGAGTATAGCCTGGTTATTATCGCTCCTCCAACATGGTTTACCATCAACTTGATTGCCAACAAAAAATGCTCCCCCCTTGATGACTATTGCACTCTATATATCCCATTCTACGAATACCTGGGTCATGGCGGTAGGACTTATGCCACTTTGTACCTTCGAGATTGGGGTCAGTGTAAGGTCATCAAAAAAGATGTTTATAACTACTACAAAAATAACTTTGATATCCTATGCCAAGAAAGTGAATACCTCGCAAATAATCTTATCGACTCCATAGGCCCATTTGCCGCCACAATGCCCAAATGTAACTCAGGAAACGACTTCCTCACACGTTATAAACTGGGAACTAGTTTGGTTACATTAAATGATTTACTCCTCTTTGTCTTTGTTTTTTTGCTCTCTCTATATTATCTGAGACAAAGAACCTAGCTGTTACAAACTTGCCTTTATGTTATTACTACCTTAAATGTGTTTTCTGATGGGGTAATCTACCTAAAGTGCTCCAACCTGATTCTGATAAAATGTGAATCTACGGAACATAAGTCAAAAAGCATCAGGGTACTATGCCATATGAGTGTAGTGCTATCAGGGCAAAGACCAGTTCAACTCCAACCAAGACCAAAACCAAATCCCTCTCTCTTATCCCATTGGAGAGATACATGACAAGCCTGCCTAGCCCGTAAATCTCGCCCTTCTTCTGGCAGTAAAGACGGTGGCCGTGTATTTCACACCAAGACTGGGCTTTGAATCTGCTGCGGGCCTTCAAAAGCAATTCGCCAAAGAAAGGAATAATCAGAATAATGCCTGCCTGCTCTATGTTGCCTACAATGACGGACACAGCAACCACTGCGCCGATGGTTAGCGTTCCAACGTCTCCAATCAAAATCCTGGATGGATACCAGTTGTAGCGCAGAAAAGCAAGCAAAGCCCCACACATGGCAAGGGAAATAACCGCGGCCTCAACTCTGCCGAAGGCTAGGGCAACAATTCCCACCGTCGAAGTCATCACCACTCCCAATCCTGCTTCAAGGCCGTTGAAGCCAGCTAGCATGTTTGTCGCATTGGAAGCTCCAGTAATCGCCAGCGGAATCAGCAAAAGCGGGTAAAGAATGCCAAACTCAATTTCTCCAATAAAAGGAAAGGTCATGTGCGTTACTCCAAGCTTTATTGCAACCAAAGGCAGGCTTGCAAGCAAAGGCAACATCGTCTTGACGCTCTGCCTCATCAACAAAAGGTCGTCAAAAATCCCAATCAAGGCCATAATCAAAACAGTGGACAGGCAGGCAAGCAGGTAAGTCAAATTAAAGTCCAAGTCAACCAGGCGGAAGGAATCCAAGGCAATAACAGCCAAAACTCCTGCGACAAAGCCGGCCATCACTCCCAAGCCGCCCATTTCTGGCACCTCAGGATGGTCCTGCTTGTTCATGTCCTTGCCGACAATACGAGAAGCCCTAAGCTTTCTAATCAACCTGGGGGTAACCCAAAAAGTCGCCAGAAAAGACACCACCAAAACGATAAGCAACTCTTTCATAAACAAACCTCTAAATACTATTGAACAACAAATAAAAAAACAATTTATTAACACTCAGGCTCTATTCTTAAAATACAAAACGCGATCGTAGTGTAGGAACCTCCCGCGAGCGGGACGTTCGCGGAAAAAGTGAACCAAACGACGACGCAAAAATAGAACGCGGTCGTAGTGTAGCCTGGTCTATCACTCGAGATTGCCAGAACCTTTTTCTTTCTAAAGAAAGAAAAAGCTTCACCAAAAAGAAAGAAAGAGTTTGCAACGATCTTGCGACTCGGGTTCAAATCCCGACGACCGCACTTAGCGACCCGGGTTCCCAAATCCCGCATCAGCGGGATGAGGTCCCCGCAGGTTGACCGATCCCCGAAGGGGAGAGGGTTGACTGATCCCCGTAGGGGAGAAGGTTGACTGATCCCCAAAGGGGAGAAGGAAATACCTGAAAGGTGAAATACCTGAAAGGTGAAATACCCGAGGGGTGGGGAAATCTCGGCGGCCGCATGAGGCTATAGACCTCTGTCCCCAAAGAGGACAGATGTCCCCTTACGGGGACACATACACCCACGGCGAAGGTGGGGGTCTTCTCCCCTTCTGGGATTCGACCCCACTGCACCACATCTATACATCTTGTGGACGCACTACAATGAGAACTTTAACTGTGTTTTTGGTTTTGATTCTTGTTTGCGGTTGCGCCAGCGAAAATGCTAAAACTCCAACTGACTTGTGCCTAGCCAAATGCAAGCAAGCCTTAAGCAGTAATGTTGACTTGAGCAATGGTCCATGCTTGTCCAACCAGATTGCTGTAGACTGGGTTTGCGACATAGCCCACAGCCCTAGAATAGAAGCAGATAATCTGCTTGAAAACCGCTGCGAGGCTTTTGCCAGAGGGGAAGCCCATCATTTTGTGGAATTGGACGCAGAATGCAATGTAATACAGGTCTATTGACTCACTTTGTTCTGGCGTATTCCCTGGCTTTTGTAACCCACTCTTCCGTTGTCTTAAGGCCGCCAACCCTTCTGAGCGACGGCAGAAAGTAACGGGTGTAGTTGTTCCTCTGTTCCTTTGGAACCTGCTCCAAAGACTTCAAGTAGTTCTTCCAGTCTTCGCTGTTTCTCAAGCCTCCAGCGGAAATCAACGCTGGGAGGGCATAATGTTTGTAGATAATCCTCTCTTCATAGGGTATCAATTCCAAAGACTTGAGGTAGTGTTGCGCGTTCATCATCCACTCACTCAAAGTCTTTAAAACATTGGCCCTGACCATTGCAGCTAGCACATAGTGCGTGAAAGTGTTCCTGTCGCCTTTTGGTATCAACTCCAGAGTCTCCATGTAGTTGTCCCAGAAGTGTGGAATCTTCATTCCGCCCGCTTCCGCAACCCCTGTCAGTGCGTAGTGCGTGTGGACGTTCCTCTCCTGCACTGGTATCAACTCCAAAGACTTTAGGTAGCTTTTCCAGTCTCCAGAAGTCCTCAAGCCGCCTGCAGAAATCAATGCAGGCAGGGAATGCTGCGTGTACTTGCTTCGGTCTGCTTCTGGAATGACCTCAAGGGATTTTACGTAATTCTGCCAGTCTTCAGAAGACTTCAATCTGCAGGTCCTCCTCAAGGCAGGAAGCGCATACTGCGCGTAATACCTCCTGTCGTGCTCTGTAATCAGCTTTCTCCTGCCTACTATCTCGTTTTGTATGTCTTCCAGAGTGCCGCACCACAAAAACTTGTCTGCTCCAAAATCAGGCATGCTGTCTGGGTTCATTCCGATAACCAATTCTGTATTCCTAGATTAAAAGCCTTTCATTCGAAACCTTGTTCTGCCACCTTGATGGATTGCACCTGCAAAGAGTGTAAGTTCTCCCGGTCGGTAGAACACCTTGCTTTCAAACCTTTTTTTAAGCCTAGTCCAATATTACTAAACAATTTTATGGAGGTGTTTTGCGATGGCTGGTTTGTTTTGCATTGGATTGATTATAGTTTTGGCGGTTGTTTTGCCCGTTCTTTTTTTGATTGGGCTTTACAACAGCCTGATACGTCTTAGAAACGAGGTTGACAACAGTTTTGCGCAGATTGACGTGCAGTTGAAGAGGCGTAATGACTTGATTCCAAATTTGATTGAGACTGTCAGGGGTTATGCTCAGCACGAGAAGGGGGTTTTCGAGCAGGTGACCAAAGCTAGGGCTGCAGTAATGAGCGCGACAACTGTTGAAGCCAAGGCCAAGGCTTCTAACATGCTTTCAGACACGCTGAAAAGTTTGTTTGCTGTGGCTGAAAACTACCCGCAGTTGAAGGCGAACGAAAACTTCCTGCAACTGCAGGAGGAGCTTTCTGGGACTGAAAACAAGATTGCGTATTCGAGACAGCACTACAACGACGTTGTGATGGAATACAACGTTAGGACTCAGGTGTTCCCAAACAACCTGCTTGCCGGAATGCTTGGCTTCAAAGCGAAGGAGCTGTTTGCAACTCCGGAGTCTGAGAGGGTTGTGCCAAAAGTAAAATTCTAAGGTCAGTAAGTGAGATGCGCACCCTATATGAATACGTAGAATACAGCTCAAGAACAGGACTCATGAACGCAACTCATGGTGGGTGCGTGTAGTGAATAAGGCGTAAAAAACCAAGCGGTGAAGTAAGATGAGGACGATGTTTGAGCAGGTGAGGGCTAATAAAACTAGGTCCTACCTGCTTGTAGGTTTTTTCATTATTGTCTTGGGCGTGTTGGGCGCTGTCTTAGGCTTGGTTTGGGGCAACACCTACTTCGGGCTTTCCATAGCAGTGGTGATCTCGCTGGTGTATTCTTTGTTTTCCTACTACAGCGGAGACAGTTTGATACTGACGATGTCTGGCGCAAGGGCTGTGACCAAGAGGGAATTTCCCTATTTGTATCACACTCTGGAGGGGCTTGCAATAGCCGCTGGCATTCCAACCCCGAAAGCGTATGTGATAGACGACTCGGCTTTGAACGCTTTTGCCACTGGCAGAGACCCACAGCATGCTTCGGTCACTGTCACAACCGGCTTGCTGAACAAACTGGACCGCCAGGAGTTGGAGGGCGTTATCGCGCACGAGATGAGCCACATACAGAATTTTGACATAAGGTTCATGATGCTGACCACCGTCTTAGTCGGGCTTGTGACGCTTCTGAGCGATTTCATAATGAGGAGCGTGTGGTATAGCCGCGGCGATAGGAGGGAATCGCGGGGCGGCGGGCAGCTGCAAGTAATACTGTTGTTCATTGGAATACTTTTTGCCGTATTGGCGCCGTTGATTGGCCAGCTGATCAAGCTTGCCATAAGCAGGCAGAGGGAGTTTCTCGCAGACTCAAGCGCAGTGGTATTGACTAGATATCCCCCAGGCTTGGTTGGGGCTTTGGAAAAAATCAGGAAGGACCCTGACCCCTTAGTGGACAACGCCAACCATGCTACTGCACACTTGTTCATCTCCACGCCCTTCATGGAAGACAAAGGCTTCATAACCAGCTTCTTTTCAACCCATCCGCCGATAGACGAGAGGATCAAAAGGCTAAAGCAGATGTGACTAAGCCGCATTTTAGGTCTTCCCCTTATCAAGGATCTGTCCTCTTTGAGGTGTCCCTGAAAGGACATGTCCCCTTGTGGGACACATGCACCTAGCGAAGGTGCACCTTTGGGGACGGTTTTCACGTGGGTAAATCGTCATTTTTATACAATTCTTGCCCATAGTGTAATATGGTCGGAGACATACTGGGAATATGCTCCAAACTGGTGCAGGAAGGCATTATACCTGAAAACGCCACCTACAAATGTATTATGGCAGTCCAGGAGTCTATGGATTCCTACAATCTCTCTACAGTTGGCGCGCAGGTTTCAAAAAACATTTCTGACATAGGCTCAGGCATGTTCGAAAACCAGCTGCCGGCTGGAGAAATATCAACAGTGACTTCTCAGATAAGCCAGATGGACTTAGTCGGCAAACTGCTTGCCGGAGTGAAATACCTGATAGACTACATGCTTACAAGCTTGACGACCATCCTGGCGTGGTTTGGCTTGAAGTTCACTGCAACCCAGAAGGCTGTATTAACCACAATACTCTCTGTGATAATACTTGTCGCCTTGCTGGATTATTTCGTGAAACTCTTCGGCCGGTGGACCATAAACTCCATAGTCGGCTTGATAACATTGTTCATACTGCACTATGTCTTTGGCGTTGCCATACCTTTGACGTTGTTCACAATAATAGTCGTGGCGGTCTTCGGCGTCCCAGGGCTTTTGGCAATAATAGTCCTAAACATTGGAGGAATCATCTGATGAATCCAATTTACCTGGCTTTAATAGCAGCCGCCGTAATAGCCCTGCTGTTCCTATTGTTCTCAGGTTTCATCAAAAACATGCTCTCAAAAATATTCCTCCTGGTTTTAAACAGCATGGGAGGCGTCATACTGCTGCTGCTGTTGAAATACGTGTTTGGCGTTGAAATTCCAGTAAACCCCTACACTCTAGGAACTGTGTTGATATTCGGCCTTCCAGCATTAGGAACGCTGCTAATACTGCACTACGGCGGGATGATATAAAAATCAAGCGGGCTTGAATATATCCATCACATCCTTCACTACGTCAGTCTTCGATATTATGGTGAGAACGTCGTTGTGTTTTATCACAGTGTTTCCAGTCCCAATTATTACTTCGCCGTGCCTGAATATTACTGCGATAATCGACCCCTGGGGGAGTCCGATGTCTTTGATGCGCTTGCCGTCCAAAGCCTCGTTGGACACCCTCAACTCAACGACTTCGCCCAAACCGTTGGCAATAGACATCATGCTCTTGCTCGAACCCTGAGTCAACGCGTTCTTGAAATAGCTTACAACAGCCGCAGTCGGGCTTATCGCAGCAGTAATCTGCAGGCCAATATAAAGGTCCTTCTTCCCGGGGTCGTTAACCCTGGCCACAATCCTCGGCACATTAAACTTCTTCAAAATCTGGCATACCGTCAAATTGGTGTTGTCATCCGGAGTCACAACCGCCGCAGCTTCAGTTCGGTCCACGCCCGCATCCTTCAGAATCTCAGGATCGCTGCCGTCGCCGTGGATTATCAAAGCGTCCATGGCCTCGGCAAGACTCTTAGCTCTTTCCTCATCCTCCTCCACTATGACAATCTCGTGGCCTTCGCCGATGAGGTGTGTTGCAAGAGCTCTGCCTGTGCTACCTCCGCCAATAATCAAAACATACACTTTAAATCAACCCTAGTTTATTGTATAGTATGTCCTCTATATAAATACCATAAACGAATCTATTATAACCCTCAAAAACAACAGAAAATGGCTCAAACACAAGTCCTCATAGACGCGTTAAACTACATAAAACGTTTTAAGCAACGGGTTTTTGTTGTCAAAATAGGCGGCGAAGTCGTATTGGACGGAAACATTTTGGATGCCATTTCGGAAGACCTCATACTACTGAAGTTCCTTGGAATACATCCTGTTTTGGTCCATGGAGGCGGGGTTGAAATCACCCGGGAGATGGAAAAACAAGGAAAAAAACCGAAGTTCGTCCAAGGCTTGAGGGTGACGGACAAGGAGACGATGGCGATAGTTCAAAAAGTCTTCAGTAGGATAAACAGCAGGGTGAGGAATGCAATAGGCAAGAAGGGCGGCAAAGCAGCTGAATTTCCTGCAAAGACGGAAATATTGTTTTTGTCCGAAAAGCAGAAGTCCAAAGTCGACATAGGTTTTGTAGGCGAGATAAAGAAAATCAGCGCTCTGGCAATCAAGACTAAAATAAACCAAGGCTGCATTCCAGTGGTAAGCTCCATCGGCCAGTCCAAAGAAAACGTTGCATTAAACATAAACGCAGACACCGCAGCAGCAGAACTCGCAGCCGCATTGCATGCAAGCAAAATAATCTTCCTAACCAACGTTCAAGGAGTATTAGATCAAAACAAAAATCTAATAAAAACCCTAACAATCCAAGAAGCAGAAAAACTGATTAAAAGCCAGACCGCTTCAGGAGGAATGATACCCAAACTAAAAGCCTGCAACAAAGCCCTAAACAAAAAAGTCCAAAGCGCCCACATAATACAAGCAGGCGGGCATGCATTGCTAGAAGAAATACTCACAAAAGAAGGAACCGGGACGAT
>VGJA01000015.1 GCA_016867655.1 Candidatus Altarchaeales archaeon
CAGCTTGCGTCATCTTGTATTGTTATTATAACACACCCCAACTTAAAAACGGGCTATTGCATTAGTTTCTCCGGGCGTCTCTTCTGTGTTAACTCTATCATTTGTTTCACAGTCTTTTGGAAGTCAGATTCGAAGTTCTCGAAGGAGGTCTTTAGTAGGTATTTGTCCGCGCCGATTGAATCCCTCTCTTTCTGTGGGGGGAGTGTTGCGGAAACCATTGCTATTCCAACGCCCCTGTTTGTGGAGTCTACTGCTTTAGCATCCAACTCTATTTTCCTTATTTCCCTCACAACACGGTCGCCCGCGTCCCTGGTGTCCATAGCACGGTCTGTGACGACAGCCGCAATGCTGTCTTTGTTTTTCCTGAAAAGCTGGATTGCACTTTCACTGTCACTTGCAGTCAATATAGTGTATTCTTTCAGCTGGGGGTCTGAATTAATAAAATCGCGGTAAAGGTCCAGGTTATCGAAGTTATCGTCCACAATCAACAACACTGGCTTAGGTCTAGGAGTTCCTTGGAGTACAAGAGTCTGAGATGTAGGCATTGGGGGGATTGCTACAACACCACTTTTGCCAGGCGCCTTTGCAACCATTTGTTGTGCTGGAAACTTCAGTAAGTTCATTGTAATACAGTTATGGGCAATTTATGCATAAAAAAACAAAAAAAACTAGTACCAGCCGTATTTCCTCTTCTGCTGTGGCTTCTGCCCGCCCCAGTCTGATACTTCCAAGCCTTTCATTAACACGTTTGGATTGTTCCTAAGCCTCATTTTTTCCACAACCTGCGCAGGATAGTCTGAAACAATTTTTGCTGCCAGATGCTGTGGAATCCCGAGGAGGGAGTGTATCGCTTTGAAATCTTGCGGGCTTTTCAAACCCAGCTTGCCTGAAGCGCAGGAGCATAACACTACTGGCACTTTGTATTTCAAAGCCAGTTTCACGTTTTGCATTATTCTGCCTGCAATCAAGGTTGAAGTCCTTCCATAAGAGTTTAAAAGCCTGGAAAAATCTAAGCCCAAGGCGACGCCGTTTTCAGCCATGAGGGAGGCTAAAACATGGTCTAAACCAGCTTTCTTAAAGTCTATGGCGTCCTTTTCCTGGTTTAATTCCGGATGCAGTAGTATGTCCACTTCACAGCATTCCGACGCCTGGCGGTTTACTTCTTCATTCCCGCCGTTGACGAGAACAAGGTCTGCGAAATCTAAAGCCAGCCGGGCTTTCTTTTCAACGTCGTTTGAAACTATCGCTCCAAGGTAGACTTCCATGCCGTTGACTTCGTCTGGAAGCTTCATGCTCCTGGCTTTCTCAAAATCCTTGGCAACGCAGATGCCACTCCAACCCAAGCTTGCAGACTGGCTTAATACGCTTGGGTCATCAGTTAACAGGCAGAGGTCGTAGCATGGCTTCATTTTGGTAAATTCTGGTTTTACTCTAAATTAAAAAGCTCTCTGGCTATTTCCAAGGTGTTTTCCCTTTTTTTTGGAAAGCAAGCCAGCTTTATCTTAACGTGAACTGCGTCCCGGGTTTTTATTGAAAGCCTGCCTTCACTCAAAGCCTTTTTGTCCAGCCTTAAGTAGAGGTTGCAGTCGTCGTCCACCCTCAAATCCAAGGTTTTTTTCAGCTCAGCCAAGTCTTCCTCGCTTAAGCCTGAAACAATCCTGGCCAAGAGTTCTTTCACCTGGCTTTGCTTTGACGCAAACGCAGTGAGAACGCAAAGGGGTTTTGTGAACACGCCGCCTTCAGCCTCGGGCTCCAACTCCTCCTCTTTTACTTCAACCTCCTTTGGGAGAATTTGTTTGAAAGCATGCATGCCTTCCTCCAAAGCTTCGGGACTGTAGAACGCCCTCAACTGTATGTTATGGACCTTCATCTTCGAGCTAAAAGGGTTTTCCTTAATGTTTGAATAGCTAGGGGATACACCAACTTCTTTGAGGCGGAAGGCAAGTAATGCTTGCGCAGCTCTTTTTTTGCATCAAGTCTGCTTATTTTTTTCGCAATAAGTTCATAGCCTCTGTCGCCAAGCCTTTCAAACAAAAACCGGTTTACAATAGAAGTATGTTGCATGGGCATTATTTCACACTCAACCAGGCTGCGGTAGTCCCTTTTTTCTGCAATACTTTTCGCTGCAAGGTATCCTGAAAGCATCGCATATTTCATGCCGAAGCCAAACAGCACATCCTGGAATCCAGCAGCCTCGCCAATGTAAAGCCTGCCGTCTTTTACAACCGGGTTCAGGCTGAATGAGCCGTAACCGCCGAACCTCTTCGGGTTTTTCATTTCAAATTTGAATTCACCTTCAAAAGCATGCAAGGCCTTTTCCAAGTAGACGTTTCCGTTATCCAAGTTTCTGAACAACACGGCTGCAAGAGTTGCCTTGTTGTCTGCAACAAGCAGGTAGGCATACCCCTTCGGGGCAATCTTGTCGCAGAACAAAATGTTGAAAGAATCCTCCATGGTTGTTTCAAAGGTGATTCCAACCGCTATTGCCCCCAGCCTTCTGGGATCCGGGCCTGCTGCGATGATATCGCATTCTTCTTCCCTGGCCTTTGAATTGTATTTTATTTCAACCCCACAGTCCATCGCCTGGTCTCTAAGCCCATAATCCAGTGAACCCTCTAGACTGCCTCTTTTAACAAGATGGAAGAACGGTTTTTCGTTTGAAATCCTGACACACTTCATGGAGGGCGGATACACCCTAACTGTATTCCCCTCCTTGCAGTAAAAATTTTTTTTAACGCCGACTTTTCTGAGAAACTCCATGCTGTCTGAAGTCCAATCCTCCAATCCCTGGAAGTCGCCGCTGAATCTGGAGCCAACACCACTGGCTTTCTCGTGGACAACAACATTGAAACCACGTTCGGCCAGATTTAATGCAGCAGTCAAACCAGAAACCCCGGCGCCTAGAATGTTGACTGCATGTTTTTTGTCCATCTCCCTTGCGTAACGACTTTACAGTATTTTAGCGCCCGGCTTAGTGTTTTTGTCTGTGGTCAATAATACTGGGCTTCCGTCTTCGTCTGCAGCAAGCAGCATGCCCTGGCTTTCAACACCCCTTATTTTCGCAGGCTTAAGGTTGGCTATCACAATAATCCTTCTTCCAGGCAGGCTTTCCATCGGGTAGTTCCTTATTCCGCCGACCAGCTGTCTCGTTCCCAAGGGGCCTAAGTCAACCTGCAACACCAGAAGCTTGTCTGCATTTGGATGCTGCTTGACTTCCTTTATCAAACCAACCCTCAAGTCCATTTTCTTGAACTCCTCATAGTCTATTTCAGGCATGTTTTTCACCTCACTGGCTTCAGTCTTCTTTTTGCTTAAAAACTTTTTTTCAAATTCCTTCACTTTGTCGTCTTCCATCTTAACGTAAAGAGTCGCAATCTTGTTTATCTTGTGGCCGGCTTCCAATGCAAGCACGCCGGAATTCTCCCATTTTTGCTCGTGAACGCTTCCCTCAAGATTCAGCATGCTCCAAGTTTTTTCTGCAGAGAAAGGCAGGAAGGGAGCCATCGCGATTGCTAGATTTCTCGCCAGGTTTGCGCACAAAAACAAAGTATTGTTGTTTTCCTTCTTCCAAGGCTCCTTATTCTGGAAGTAAATGTTGCCCTGCTGCGCGACGCCAATCAATGACGCCAAGGCTGAAGACATCCTGAATTTTTCAATAGGATTGCCAACTGATTCAGGAATTTTCTTTAAGACTTCAACAAGCTTTTCATCTTCAGCGTCAAACTTTCCAGGCTTCGGAACAATACCGCCATTCTTCTCTTGTATGAAAGTGAGCACACGGTTTATGAAATTGCCAAGAGTGCCAATCAGCTCGCTGTTCACTTTGTTCTGCATTTCAGAAAGCGAGAAATCAGAGTCGTGGCTTTCTGGAGCCGTGCTAATCAAGTAATAGCGCAAGGGATCAGCTCCCAAGCCGTCTATGGCATCCTGAAGCCACAACACCCAGCCTCTGGAAGTGCTCATTTTCTCGCCCTCCAGATTCAAAAATTCGTTGCTAGCCACCTGCCAAGGCAGGTTAAATTCGCCCTGCGCCATCAACACCGCAGGCCATATAACAATGTGGAAGGGAATGTTGTCTTTACCTATGAAATGCACTACTCTGCTGTCCTTGCTCGCCCAAAACTTCTTCCACTCGTCAGGCCTGCCCTGCTTTTCAGCCCACTCCATGGTGGAAGAAATGTAGCCTATGGGAGCGTCAAACCAGACATACAAGACTTTGCCTTCAGCACCCTTCAAAGGCACTGGAATGCCCCAACTTATGTCCCTTGTTATCGCCCTATCCTGCAATCCTTCCTTAATCCAACCTAAAGCAAAATTCCTGGCGTTTGAAGGCAAGTTCCCGCTAATCTCCCTCTCGCTATTGCCGTTAATCCAGTCTGCAAGAGGCTGCTCAAACGAACTCAATTTGAAAAACCAATGCTTCGTAGCCTTCTGCTCAGGCCTATTACGGCAGATGGAGCAGTAGGGTTCAATCAACTCGTGAGGCTCCAACTGCTTTCCGCACTTTTCGCACTGGTCCCCCCTCTGATCTTTAGCCTCGCACTTAGGGCAAACGCCTTTCACATACCTGTCCGGAAGAAAACGCTTGCATTGGCTGCAGTAAGGCCTTTCAACAGTCTTCTCGTAAATAAAGCCCTTCTCAAGAATCTTAAGAAAGAAATCCTGAGAAAGCTTGTAATGAATTTTCTTTGTCGTCCGGGAAAAGTTGTCAAACTTAACTCCCAAATCGGTGAAAGACTTCACCATTATGGCGTGATACTTGTCAACCACCTGCTGCGGAGTAATCCCTTCCTTGTCTGCAGTGACTGAAATCGGCGTTCCATGCTCGTCACTGCCGCAAATGTAAAGCACGTCCTCTCCCCTGAGCCTCAAAAAACGGCAGTAAACGTCAGCCGGAATGTAGGCTCCAATAGCGTGGCCGACATGCAGTGGACCGTTGGCGTAAGGCAGTGCCGCAGTAACCAAATATCTCCCTGGCATGCTATCATATAGGTATGGGGGCAATAAAAAAAGCTTGCCTGCGGCTTTATTACTAACGAGTTGAGTTTTTTAATACTGAACTTCCTATATAGATAGAACTTCTGCATGGACAGGGCAAAATGGATGTTGATGTGCTTTCAAGCAGGCTGGATGAGGCGATTAAGGACCCGGCAATACCGAAGAGAGTGAAGGTTATTCTGGAGAAAGTCAAAGTTGAAGTCAGGGACAAGAAGAAGGATGCTGACATAAGTTTGACTACTGCGATTTACGAGCTGGACGAGATTGTCAATGACGTTAACATTCCCATGCACTCTAAGACGGTGATTTGGGATTTGATCGGCAGTTTGGAGTCTTTGAAAGGCTCTTAGAGTTTTTATTTGCTTTAAACGCATTCTTTACTGAAATGACGGATTTAGTCAAGAGGAATCTGGCCGAGATTGTGACTGAAGAAGAACTGGACGAGCTTCTGAAAGCGAACAAGCATGCGGTCACTTACTGCGGCTATGAGACTTCCGGGCCTGTGCACATTGGCACTCTTGTTGCTGTGAACAAGCAGATTGATTTCATGAAGGCCGGTTTGAAGGTGAAGGTTTTGTTTGCCGACGTTCACACTAGACTCAATAGGAAGGGCAGTGAAGAGTGGATTGAAGACATGATTGAATACTGGCGTGAATGTTTTATTGGAGCTGGCTTGAAGGCTGAGTTTTTGATTGGAAGCCAGTTCCAGTTTGAAAAGAAATACATAAAGGACGTCTTCGAATTGGGCTTGAATTCCACTTTAAACCGGGCTTTAAGGAGCATGCAGGAGGTTGCAAGAGACGTTGAGAACGCTCATGTCTCGCAGATTATTTACCCTTTGATGCAGGCTGTTGACATAAAGGCTTTGAAGGTTGACATCGCTCACGGGGGAATGGAACAGAGGAAGATTCACATGCTGGCAAGAGAAACACTGCCTTCAATAGGATTTAAGGCGCCGGTGTGCGTTCACAACCCATTGCTGTGCTCTCTCCAGGGGCCTCAGGTGAAGATGTCCAGCAGCAAGCCTGAAACAATGATTTCACTGGACGAAACTCCGGATTCCATCAGAAAGAAGGTTAATGGAGCGTATTGCCCGCAGGAGAAGGAAGGCAACCCGATTCTTGAGATTTCAAAACTGCTGTTGTTCCCGGCTTTGAACAGCATTGAAGTCAAGCGTCCTGAAAAATTCGGCGGGGATGTAAAATACGAATCATTCGAAAAACTGGAAGAAGACTACCTGAACAAGAAATTGCATCCAGCAGACTTGAAGAAAACGGTTGCTGAAAGTCTGGTTGAAATGTTAGAACCAGTCAGAAGTCATCTGGAAAAGAAAGGTATTGAATACAAAAAAGCCTATTGAAATTTGAAAGGAGAAGGAAGTCTGGATGTAGAAAACCTGAAAACCCGAGAACAAAACCACAAAAACAAAACCGTTTTTATTGCGGGCTTATTTTGGAGCCTGCTATCTGGTTTTGCAGTTCCTCCATGCGTTTTTTGGCTTCTGCAACTTCTTTCAGGCAGGAATCCTGCAGGGTCTTGTTTTGAACAATCGAACATAGTTCGATGTTTATCTTTTTTACTGCAACAACCTTGTAGCACAAGTCTTTGGTTTGCGTGTTTTTTATGTTGCCGCATGTTTTGACTTCCGGGTTCAAGGTTGCAACGCGGTTGTAGCACCAGTCTTTGCTGTTCTGCTCGTTGATGTTGTCGCAGTGTGTGCTGTTTTTGGTGACCAGCGCGAGGCAAGTATACATCGACGGGTTTGAATTGATTTTCAGGCAAATGTCTTTGTTTTTGGTGTCTCCGGCAATCCGGTAGTAGCAGATGTCTCTGTGAGCAAAATCGGTTATTTTCTCGCACAGAGTCTGGTTTTTGGTGTCTATTGCAATGTCCCGGATGCATTCGATGTTGCTTAGGTTGCTGCTCAAGCTGTTGCATATGGCGGTGTCGCTGAGAGCTTTTGCAACGCCTTTGATGCAGTCGTCCTTCCAGAAGGAGGTAGTGATTTTATTGCAGATGTCGACGCTTTGGTTTTTGACGCCTTCGCTCCAGTAGCATTCGTCTCTCTTGCTTAGGTTGGTTATTTCGCTGCAGGATTTGGCTGCGCAGGAGCTGCAGGGGCCGCCGCAGTCCACGCCGGTTTCGCCCTGGTTTTGGATACCGTCGCTGCATGAGGGTTTTGGGCTGACACTTAGGGTGTAAACCGCGTATGCGACTGCAACCAGAATCACCAGCAAAACAACGTGTTGGATTTTCATGTTATAAGGTATTGTAGGAGGGGTTTAAAAATCAGGGCGAATGTGAATTTCAAAAAACTCCATTACAGCATCCACACAGGCATAGACTCTCTTGTTCAAATCAATGCCACTGCCTCTCAAAAACTTCTTTTGGCACAGCATCCATATGGGCGCAGACTCAATTGTTCAAATCAATGCTCCTGCCTTTCAAAAACCTCTTTTGTTATTGCGTCTATGTAGGCGTAGCTTCCTTTTTTGTTGGTGTATACAGGATTTTCTCTTGTGCTCTGGTTTTCTGCCGTCTGCACTACAGTCCACATGCCGTAGTAGTGTTTCAGCGGGAATGCGTCCATCTTGAAGAAGTCGGGCATTTCTGTGTCGTTAAACAGCACTGTGTCGTTGAACAAAAGCATGTTTATCTGGCTTTCAACCCAGTCCATCTTCTCCAAGTCTGACAGTATGTAATCGTTGTAGTTCTGTTTGTGGGGGTAGAAGTAGTAGGTTAACGGAGTCCGGGGCGGGATGTAGTATGCTTCCGCATTGGCTGTGGCGTTGGCCAATTGTATTGCCTCGCTTTTTGAGACGTATTCACTGCCTAGCAGGGAGGCTGTTGTGGACAGCAGGGAAAGCGCAATCAGGGTTGACAGTGCAGTCAGGATTATGAATTTTATGTCTCTCAACGTTTCTTTGAACTCATTGGTGTTCAGACTTTTGATTCTTGTGAGTATGAAAAGGGTTAGTCCAAAGCCGAAGATTAGTCCTGTTGCTATTCTAAGAAGGTTGTTGCTTTCCCTCAGGTTTAGGATTGTCTGCGTTATGCCGTCCAATGCTATTGGTATTACCGTGAGGAGGAAGAATTTTTTTGTTTTCATGTAGTCTGGAGTCTTTTTCAGGAATATTATTCCGGCGACTGCCACGCCAAGGTAGATTCCCATGTCCCGGGCGCAGACCGCCTGCTGTATGCCTGAAATGAACAGCGAGCGCATCGGCAATTGGTGGCACATCATGAAGACTGAAACAATGTTGTATGCCAAGACTCCGAGGCCCAGCATGGTTTTGTCTTCAGACTGGATTAACAGCGGGCTGAGGAAGACGAGGAGGGTGAACATGAGGAAGAGTATGTATGCCATGACTACTGCCAGAGTTAGGGTGAATTTTTTTGCACTGCTTAGTTTGGCCAAAACGACGGGTGGTTTTTGCTCTAAGGGACGCGGCGTGCAGAGTTTTTCAAGTGCATTCATTATTTTTTCCATCATGTCGGTCATTTCAGTTTTTCCTTCATCAGTTTCATGACAACATTGTAGTCTGCCCTGCCCTTCATTTTTTTCATCACACTGCCCATGAGATAATTCAAGGCCTCTGGCTTGCCTGCCTTGTAGTCTACAACAGCCTGCTGGTTTTCTTTTATTGTAAATTCCACTATTTCAGCCAGCTGGCCTGCCTCTGAGACGGTTCCAAGCTTTTCCTTCTCGACCAAGGCTTTCGGGCTTTCCCCGCTGTCGATTATTCTCTCCAAAAGTTTTTTGCCGACTGCTTCAGTGATTGCATTTGATTCAACAAGCTGGAGCAGTTCGCTTACTATTTTTTCATTCAGCTTGCATTCATTATACTCTATGCCCCGGTAGTTCAGCTGCCTCAAAACTTCCCTGCAAATCCACATTGAAGCAGTCTCAGCCTTGACTTTCTTGGAATTCATCAGCTTTTCAAACAAGTCTGCAATGTCCTTGTCCCTAACCATGACTTGAGCATAGTCTTCTCTAACGCCATAACTTTCCATAATCCTTTTCTTTCTTGTTTGAGGTGTTTCAGGAAGCTTTATGCCTGCAACAAAGTCAGATTCAAACTGCAGTGGAGGAATATCAGGGTCTGGAATGTAACGGTAGTCGTCTGCAGTCTCTTTAACGCGCATGGAAGTGGTTATCAAGGATTTTTCGTTAAAGCCTCTTGTTTCCTGTTTGACAGTTCCGCCTCTCTGCATCAAGCCCTTCTGCCTTATGACTTCAAAGCCTATTGCCTTGAAAGCTCCCCTGACAGAATTGATGTTTTTTATTTCCACTTTGGCGCCGCCTTCAATGCTGATGTTCACGTCAGCGCGCATTACGCCGCCGACGTCAACAATCCTTTCAGTATACTTCAGGAGGTTGACCAGTTCCTTCAAAAAGTTTCTGGCGTCTTCCGCACTCTTCATGTCCGGCGCTGTGACTATTTCAATCAAAGGCACTCCGCTTCTGTTGTAATCAACTCTGCCTGAATCCAAGTCATATCTCCCAGGGTCTTCCTCCAAGTGGACTTCCCATATTTTCACGCCGTTTAAGATGCCTTCCTTGCCTATCGGCTCGGAAGTCCTCTGATAGCCAGACGGCAAGTCCGGATAATTGTAATGCTTTCTTTTGACGAAAATGTTTTCATCTATGACTTTGCATTCCAGCAATCTTGCAATCATGACAACAGTCTCAAGAGCATAACCATTCAATGGAAAAGGCTTGGAGCCTGGCATGCCAGTGCACACTGGGCAAGTGTTCAAGTTAGGCTCTTCAGTCTCATAGTAATTGGTCCTGCAACTGCAGAAAAGCTTCTGCTCTGTCCTCAACGGAACGTGAATCTCCAAACCAATCTTAACGTTAATATTCTCACTCATCATTTAGGAATGAGATTTGGGTTTATTTAATTCAGCTTGAGTAGATTGTCTTCAAGACTTCGCGGTAGGCTTCTTCTATTCTAGCGTATTCCTCGCCTAGGGGGCCTTGTTTTACTTTGCCTGCAAGCCCTTCAGCTCTTTCATTCAAGTTGAGGAGTGGTTCTGCCTCATGGTTTATTGCTATGTCAGAGGTCATTAATACCGCTGCAGCCAGTTCTGGAAGCTCGAGTTGGGTTATTTCGCGTTTTTCCCACTCTTCTATTGAGCGGACTATTGCCTTTTCAATCAAAGGCATATTTTTTTCCTTGTTCTCCCACAGTGCGGTTGCAGCCCTAAGCAAGTCTGCTCCAGAATCCTGCGCCGCCTGGGATATATTCTTCAAGTCCAGAAGGGCTTTGCCAGTCGTCCTAACCTGCAGGACTCCAACCTGCACTATTCCGCTGGCGTCCCTTGCCCTGTTCAAAAGTTTAGACGGGCTTTCGCCTGAAGTTAAAGCAACAAGCGCTTGATGCAGTGTCATGGATTCAACGCCTTCAGCTGGGATTACAGCCGGCCTGCTTTCAGCAGGCTTTTGTATTGCAAGTGCAGGTTCGGATGCGACTTCAACCGCTCTTCCTGCAGGAATTTCAACAGCAGGCGTGGTTGGTTTCACAGTAGAAGCTTTTTGGACTGCTGGAGCTGCA
>VGJA01000016.1 GCA_016867655.1 Candidatus Altarchaeales archaeon
CTCTCATAGTCAAACCAACATTGCCCGTTTCCGGGCTCAACAAGCTGACCCCACTCATTGCAAAAAGCCTGTGAACAGTCAGTCCGATTCCCCCAGCACTCTGGCCCAGTATCGGTCTCCACACACCCGCGGTTGATTGCAACATTATCCAAACACCCGCTGTCACCGCAGTCTGTGGAAGAAGTCGAACAGACTGCAAAGTGGCCCGCCCACAAGTCAGCTCCTCCAGACCACCAGTAAGGATTGTATCCGCATGTGCCGTCTACAATAAACTGCTGGAGAACACACATAGGCAGATACGCATTGAAAGCATAGTTATACTTGCAGTCAACCGGCATTAGAAGACAGTAAGCACCGCCTCCATCCTCCTGACAGACCACCTCGCGTTCATCGCTTATTATTATGTAGGCAGTATCACCATCGCAATACTCCTTCTGCTGGCACATGCCATAACACCATCCACCAGGACAGTCCCCAGGACACCCCCAGTGGTATGAAACCCCCATTCCCTGGCACTGGCAGCCGCTGCCAACAGGCACCCACACAATCTCTTGAGCAGTAGTCAGAGGAATGCACGCAAGCAAAACACAGGCCAGCAAAATTGATGAAAGAATCATGGGGTGAGAGAGTCTGCCTGCGCCTTCCAGCCCGCGTTTTGAAGTTTTGGCCATTATTAGAGTGCAATAGGACATTATACTATGAACATGATATTATTTAATCTTCCATAAAAAGAGTTTGGAATGTCCTGTGGAGGGGTTTATTTTTCGCCCAGTAGTTTCATGTCTACGACTCCAAAGGAGTCTATTATTATCATTCCTGCCCTTACAAGAAGCATGAATGCGACTCCGTCTGCTGTTGTTAGGCCGATTATTTTGAACAACAGCGCGCTGCCCGTTTCCGTTAAACCAAGGCCGGCTGGGACAAATGGAACGAACATTATTGCAGACAGCAGGGGGTGCATCATAAGGCAGGCCAAATAGGGGACTTCCAGGCTTAAAGATTTTGCAGTCAGGTAGAGCATCAGGCCCAGCAGCAACCAGCTTAAAAAACTTAACAGCATTATTTTGAGGATTGACATCTTGCCAACATTCTGGCTTGCGTCTTGCATTGAAATTACATAAGACTTTATTTTAGCCAGCAAGCCTGAAGAATTGCCCAAAAGTTTCAACGGGATGCCTGTGTAGAGGAATACTGCTATTACCGCAACAACAGCCAAAGGAGCTAGGGAAACCAGAATCAGGTAGTATTTAGCCTCAACTGTTATGAAGTAGAATGAAAAATACAAAACTGCGGCCAGCGAGAATATCACTTTCAGAAAGAAGTTTATGGCCTGCATCAAGGTCAGCAAGCCTGCGTTTGAGGAGATGCTTTTGCCCAACTTTTTGGAAAGAGAGTAAGCCACATAGTAGTAGCCGACTCTTCCAGGAGTCAAAGCAGAGTAGAGCATGCCGCACATGTGGCATGGAAGAAGATACTTCAATTTGCCTTCTGGGAAGAGTATTTTAAGTGTCAATGCGGCAAGCAATTCACAAACAAAGTATGCAAGCAATGCAAGCAGAAGATACTCCAGTTTGGTTTTCGCAAGCAGGCCCAATACTTTCTCCACGCCTAGGGTGTATAGCAATACTGCAAGCAACAGAAAGCCGACCAGAAAAGGCAACGTTTTCTTTAACTTCATCTTCACTTCTGCTCTAGACACTTTAAGGCCACTTCAAGGGTTTCTTTAAGCTTCATCTTCACTTCTGCTCCAAGCACTTTAAGGCGACTTCAAGGGTTTCTTTAAGCTTCATCTTCACTTCTGCCCCAAGCACTTTAAGGCGACTTCAAGGGTTTCTTTAAGCTTCATCTTCACTTCTGCTCCAAGCACTTTAAGGCGACTTCAAGAACTTTCAAGCTGTCTTCCCCAGAAACCGGCACAGGCGTGTCTTCTCTGATGGACTTCAGGAAAGCTTGGAGTTCAAGCATCAGAGGCTCGCCAAAGGGCACAAACAAATCCTTTACTATGTAGGAGGAGTCCTTCCAGCTGCTGTACTCGCTGACCTTCTGGGTTATGAAATTTCCGCGAATGAACTTCTCTTTGGTAGAAATGTTGATTTCCCTCACCTTGTAGGGAGTCAGCCAGTCTGTAGTAATGTGAGCAAGAACGCCGTTTTCCATCACAAAAGAAAGCATTGCAATATCTTCCTTGGCTGCAACACTCGCCTGCACCAGAGAATAAATCCTCTTGAACTCAGAATTTGTGAGATGCCTGATTATGTCAATGTCGTGAACTCCAATGTCCACAACAACGCCCACATCCTTGATTCTAGGGGGAAGTGGACCAACACGAGTGATGCCAATGGAAATCACTTTACAATTCTCAATAGACTTCTTTATGACAGGAATAACCGGGTTAAACCGTTCAATATGGCCGACCATCAGTTTCACATTCTTCTCTCTGGCTTTCTTGATTAATTCCCTGCCGGCTTCCAAAGAATCCGCGATAGGCTTCTCAACCAAGACATGCACGCCCTTTTCCATGAAATCCAACGCTATTTTCTTGTGCATTGTGGTCGGAACCGCAATGCTCACCGCGTCAACACCCTCTTTCAGCAAATCACGGTAGTCAGTGAAAGCCTTAGTCTTACACTGGGAGGCAATGGTGTCAGCAAGATTTTTGTCCAAGTCAGAAACTCCGACCAAAACAACATCAGGCATCTGGGAGTAAACCCTAGCATGATGCCTGCCCATACTGCCAACGCCAACCACACCAACACGAAGCTTGTCCATAGTCTACATAAAATTAGAATAAGAGATATTATAAATCAGGAAGAAGAGGTATTTCCTTGCCTTTTTCGCAAGCCAGCCTGCCGGAATCAATGACTATCCGTCTTCTTTGACAGACAGGCAGCCTGGTTTACATACGGAAATATTTAAGGTGCAGTTGCGCATATATTAAAGGAGTTTATGGCAGTAAAGACGGTAACACACGGCGGAAGCGAGGTTCCTCCCTTGATTGGGAAACTTGGTTTGTTCCCGAATACGGATTTAGGGCAGACTGTCAAGCCGTTGATTGAGGATTTGAGGGAGACGCTTGGAGACAGACTTAAAGACGTGAAGCAACATCATAGTCTGGAAAGCTTGGATTCTTTTGAAAAAATCTGGGATTTCTTCCAAGGCAGGCAAATTTCAAACATAACGCTCACGCAGGAAGATGTTTTGTTTCTGCTTACTGACCCAGTCGGAAACCTGATTAGAAGGCCTTTTATGGCCACTTATTTTGCGCAGAAGCTTGACGAGGCCATACCAACGGAAACAGACGCTGAAAAGAGGATGAAGGAAGTTTTCATTGCCCCATATAGGGCCTCTGCCTGGTCAAGGTTTGTTCAGAAGGCGGAGCTGAGGCAGGAGATTGCATTAAAGCACCCTGGACGAAAAGTTTGGATTAACACAACAAAGGAAATGGAGGAATTTAAGGGTGCGATAGAAGCCTGCCCGCTGTTCGCCCATGGAACTGTGGAAAAGGCGGTAGAAGTGGCGAAAAGTATTTGGGATATATGTTACACAACAGAAATGTCAGAGGCATATAATTTTGAGCATTATCATGGCGCTAAAGCGGAAGGTAGGGAGAGCAGGTTTCTGTCTGACCCAGGCCACGCCCTGGATTTTACGACAAATCTTGCTTTCTACAGTATTTACGTGAATAAAAGATTAGGTGAGGGTATTGAAATGCAAATGCCACAACTTGTGAGGGAGGCATATTTCATGCTGGTAGAAGACAACCCATTTCACACAACATGGGTTGAGGCATTGAATGATGTGAAGAACCTCAAGAGGTATACCCCTCAAGAAGGCAGTCTAGCGCAAGACGAGTTGGCCAGAAAATACGAAAGCAGGGGGTGCTATCAAACAGGCGAACGAGCCCTGGGAGTCATAGACGCCAGCCTCAAAGCAGGCAGACTTCCTCCAGACATAATCCTTGCTGACATAGAGCTTGGAGACCCAAACGTGAACATGAAAGGCACAGAATTCGTCAGAAGACTGCATGAAAGCGAGAGAGCAGCAGGCAGAAACCCGATGATTCTCATGATATACTCCAGTAACCCAAACATCTATAGGGAGGAGATAGAGGCGTTAAGGCAAGAGGGAATCATAGTCGGAGACTGGAACAAAAGAGAGTTCACGCCAAAAGCCATGGTAGATGCAGTAAACAAGGAACTCAAGAAAAGAAGCGGCACACAAACCAGCTAGCATTATTACTTTTTCGTCTTTTTGGCCAGTAATTCACTGGTTTTTCCGACTATTTTAGCCGGATTACCGCATACTACCGAGTTGTCTGGAATGTTTTTTGTGACTACGCTTCCAGCTCCAATCAGACAGTTTTTGCCTATTTTGACTCCAGGCAGGATTGTTGCATTTGCGCCGATGCGACTGCCTTCTCCGACTTCAGCGCCGATTAATTCAGCGCCGTAATACATA
Source organism: Candidatus Altarchaeales archaeon (assembly GCA_016867655.1). Classification (GTDB taxonomy): domain Archaea; phylum Altiarchaeota; class Altiarchaeia; order IMC4; family SCGC-AAA252-I15; genus VGJA01. The sequence continues at coordinate 4,459 of VGJA01000016.1, forward strand.
TACTTGTCATTGGTAAAGCATACTCTAGGGCCGACGAAAACGTTGTCATGAATGACTGTATTGGGCGGAATGTAGACTGCGCTCTGGATTTTCACATTGTTGCCGATTTTTACTTTGCCGTCTATTATTGTTCCAGTTCCTACAAGGCAGTCGTCTCCTATTTCGGTTTCGCTTCTAATCAACACAAAGTGTCCGGTCTGGAAGTTTTTGCCGTATTTTACGTTCTCGTAGATTATTGAAGGTTCTCTAATTTTTTCAGGCATTCTTAATCTCCTTAAGTGATTTTACTATAAAGGTTAAATCCTTCTTTTTGACTGCTGGATGGCAGGGCAGTGAAATAACCTGCTTGCACACTCTTTCAGTCACAGGCAGGCTTACGTTATAACCCATTTGCTTGTACAAGTCCTGCTGGTGTATCGGCAGCGGGTAGTAGATTCCAGTGCCAACGCCTTTTTCATTCAGTTTTGCAACAACTTCATCTCTCGTTTTCCCGAATTCTTCAGTAATCTTTACTGTATACTGGTGGTAGACGTGAGTGCGGTTTTCAAGGGTTTTAGGCACTACAACGCCCTTGACTTTCCCCAGCTTTTTTGAAAGATAGTTAGCGTTTTCAACCCTCCTTTTGTTGAAATCAGGCAGTTTTTCCAATTGCGCAAGCCCGATAGCAGCGTTGATGTCAGTCATCCTGTAATTAAAGCCCAACATCTCGTGATAATACCTTTTCCGGGAACCATGGCTTCGGATTACCTCGCACAATTCCGCAATCCTGTCGTCATCTGTTGTTAACATCCCGCCTTCGCCAGTCGCCATGTTTTTTGTAGGATAAAAGGAAAAGCATCCGATTCCAAAGCCGCCGACTTTCTTTCCTTCATAAGCTGCGCCATGACTCTGACAAGCATCTTCAATCACTGCAATATTTTTCTCTCTGGAAATTTCCATCAATTCCTTCATGTCAGCAGGCTGGCCATACAAATGAACGGGAATAACAGCCTTAGTCTTAGAGGTGATCTTTCTCTTGACATCTTCAACGTCTATGTTAAAGCTGTCGTCATCTACGTCAGCAAAAACCGGCTTTGCATTGCAATACAAAACCGAGTTTGCAGTAGCGATGAAAGTGAATGACGGAACAATAACCTCGTCTCCAGGCTTCACTCCGTGAGCAAGCAAGGCAACATGCAGTGCAGCAGTCCCGGAATTGACTGCAACAGCCCTTTTGACTCCAATGTATTCGGCAAACTTGCCTTCAAACTCCTTGACCTTAGGCCCCTGCGCAATGCTTCTGGACTTCAAAGCCTCGACAACAAGTTTTACTTCTTCTTTTCCAATGAGAGGTTTAGCAATAGGAATCATCGTCTGAACTAATTATACTCTTAAGCGTAATAAAAACAGTTTCAGCGCGGTTTTAATGAAGTCAAGAGGCCTGACTTTAGACTTCCTGGTGTCGTGTATTTCAACTGGATATTCAATCATCTTAAGGCCACGCTTCTGCGCCCTATAGAGCAGTTCCACTTCAAAGTTTATGTCATTGGTTTTGACTTCAGGAAGAATCTTCTGTAGTGGTTCCCTTCTGAAGGTCTTCACGCACTGGGTGTCCGAGAAAGGAATGCCAAAGAGAATCCTTATCAGCAGGTTGTATATTTTGGATGAAAGCTTTCTCAAGAAAGGCCTCTTCAGCCGGGTCTTGGGATGGTCTTTGCTAGCAATAACGGCATCATAGTCCTTGATGTCCCTAAGGGAATCCTTGATGTAGTCAATTTTTATTGCCATGTCAATGGGATACCAGACTACAAAATCCCCTCTTGCGTTCTGAAAGCCAGTGCGCAAGCCCATGCCTAAGGAGCGGTAGGGAATCTGAAAAACTTTTATCCTGGAATCTCTTGCAGAAATCTTTCTGGCAATCTCCAAAGTATTGTCTGTGCTGCCGTTCTCAACCAGAATGTGCTCAAAGTCGATGCCGTTGTCGTCAAGATACTTGGAAATGATTCTGACATTCTCCTCCAGAATCTTCTCCTCGTTGTTCACTGGCGTTACAACAGAAACCTTCATCTCAAATAGCTATTGAAATTTGGGTTAAAATCAAGTAATCCAATAAGGGTTTATGGTTAAAGTATCGCTTATTGTGCCCACCTACAACGAAAAGGAAAACCTCCCCCTGCTGGCTGAGCGCGTTTTCAAGGCTGTGGGAGAAAGCAAACTGGATTTGGAGATGCTGGTTGTGGACGACGACTCCCCAGACGGCACCGCCAAAGTAGCAGAAGATTTAAGCAAAAAGTATCCAATCAAAGTCATAGTCAGAAAGACTGACAAAGGATTGTCGCCAGCAGTCTTGGAAGGCTTCAAGCATGCAAACAGCGAGATAATCGGCGTTATGGACGCTGACCTGAGCCACCCGCCGGAGAAGATTCTAGAATTGGTGAAAGCCTTGGAGAAGGCTGACTTCGCTGTCGGCAGCCGCAGAGCGCCCGGAGGTTGCGTTGAGAACTGGCCTTTATACAGAAGAATTATTTCAGCAGGGGCTGCACTCCTCGCCAGACCTCTGGTGAAGGTCTCAGACCCCATGTCAGGCTATTTCTTCCTGAAGAAAAAACTTGTTGAAGGTAAGGAATTCAACCCCATCGGCTACAAAATAATGCTTGAAATTCTGGTGAAAACAGGCATAAAGAACATCGCTGAAGTGCCGATAACATTCAAAGACCGCGCACTGGGCAAAAGCAAGATAGGATTCAAGGTATACAAACAATATCTGACACACCTGGCCAGACTGTATGCTTACAAGATTTCCAGCTGAACTTATTCTGCTGAATAAAACCAGTAGTAGTACGATTCAACAACTTCTCCCTTGTCTGACACAAACATCAAGCCCACTTTGCTTCCTTCAATCAGTCTCACAGGCGCCTCAATCTGAATGTCCTTCCACATGTCGTCTGTGTTCTTGCAGTTGGCTTCCATCAAACCCAGCAGTGTGCCGTGCAGGTACGCCCTTACATTTTGCTCAGACGGACATTTAACCCTCCTGACTATCACCAAGCCCCTCTTCGGAATTGAAGACACGATAAAGCTTTCATAGTTCTTGAAACTGCGGTAGTCGTCTTCAATCACAGTACCATTCTGATAGGTTGTTTTGTGTGAACCCAGGCTCACCTGGCCGTCCACTGCGTAGGAATGCGACATCTCGCTCACATTACTGCCAACATCAACAGAGTCAACGAGTATGAGCGAGACTTCCTGAGGACTCACCAAACCTACTGAAGACTGGAATAGGCCCCTTAGGCCGCTGAAAAAAGCGCCTATTGGGTTTGTCAGCACGTTTTCCATGTCAGCGCTGTCCAAAAGAGTTGGAACTGTATGGACCAGCACTACAACAATGACAGTTGATATTGCGTAGTAATACAAAAGTTTTTTGTCTTCTACTGCAGTCAACAGCGCATAGCCTGCAAGCATTGTCATGGGCAGCCCTATTGGCGCAAGAACGTCCCAGTCGTTTGGCAGTCCAGTGCCAGTCATATGGGTTATGGTGTAGAGAAAGTAGCCGAATGTTGAGAGCAGTGTGAATAGCAAAAACGAGTCCTTGTAGTTTATATTCCTGCGGTAGAATGCAGTCAGGAAGAACAGCAGTATCAAAGCCCCAGGGGCGACATAGATGTATTCAGTCAGTATCTCCTGGATGAAATTCAGCGTGAAGATGTCAGTCCTGAAGAAGCCCGGGTCGCTGCCCTTTAAAGCGTTCACATAGTCCTTAATGCATTCCGCAAACCCCAGACTGCAGTCGTTGTTGACGAAAATGACATAGCCGAAAAACAAGACCATCAGAATCAAGATTGAGAGGGACATCTTCAGGAAGCCGGAAATCAGGCCTTCTTTCCTCTCATAGACCTTGTAGACATACAGCAACAGAAGCGAGAACCCCAGATATCCGGAAGACAAATGCAGGAAGAACATTACTGCAAAGGCCACTGAAGGGAGGAGTATGCTGGCCTTGTCCTTCAGATAGTAGACTGAAGCCAAAGTGTAGTAGATCATTGACGCAAGCAACATGGGGTAGAACTCCACATAGCCGAAGAACAACTGCATGAAGTAGGCTGAAACTGTGATTGAAAACAAAGCGACTCTCTTTCCATCCGAGTCGAACAATTCTCTACAGATGACCCACAAGGCTGGAATCGAAACCGCCCCGACAAAACAGGAGACAAGCGAGACCGAATCATAGCTGCTGAAAGTAAAGCCAATGCTCCTCAAAAGCTTGTATGAAAAAGAGAGAGCCCAAGCAGTCAAAGGCGAGGTCGCAAAGAACATGTGAATTTTGTCTAAAGCAATCTGTCCAACAAAGCCTGAGTCGCCGGCACTGTGCCTGGTCCTGAAAACCCAGAAGACGATGAAGGAAAACAACGAAACCAAAAAGTAAAGCAGATATTTTTTCGCGGAATCCAACTCTTTCCGCAAAGCCGGGATTTCCCCTGGCTTGGACTTTCCAGCAGGCCTGAACTTCTGCATCAATCTAGCATGGACCTTCAGGACACCATCTGCTAGCGTGTCATATGAAAACGGAACCGCAACGGCTATTGCAATCAAAGCCAGGATAAAGCCGACACGCCATGGAAACGCCTGCAGTGCATTGTAGCCCCAGTTGACCGGAAACCACTGGCTGAATACACAGAGGAACACCAGAGACGCCAGAAGCACTGAAAAAACATGCCTTGGACTCCTTGTATAGTAGTATACCAAAGCAGACAATAGTATTGTAATCAGCGAAAACCTCAGCAGGTTGTATTTTATGTCCTCCGCTATTTCAAACCTGGTTGTGCCGCCGTCAAACATCACCTTCACATAGACTTCGTTTCTTCCAGAACCAAGCTTTCCAGTTAAGTCCACATCCCGTTCGTCATGGAGTATGGTTGTATTGCACTGCTGGTTGCTGTAGGCGACTTGGTTGTTGACCTTCACCTCCATGAAGCAACCGTCAACGCTCAGGTGCATTACATGCTCTTCCAGACCCTCTGGAACAAGCAAATCCCCCTTGAAGTAGATGTAGGGAATTATGGTGTGGTAGGAGTAGTGGGGCATTAGAGTGTCGCCATAGGCACCGTCGTTGTTTGAAATCTTCCAGTTGGACAATTTGACTGAAGGCCTTGCAAAACTATACCAAAGAAGAATGAGGACTAACACTGATAAAACAACCGGAATCAGAATGTTTTTAGGCTTTTTCGCCTTTGCTGGAGGCGGACTGCCGCTTACAACGCCTTTGGAAACCCCCATCTTTTGAACCACTTCACCCTTATCCATAGATGAACCACTGTTTACAACACCCCCGGAAGACTTCATCTTAACTATGGGACAGGACACAAACCCCACAAGAGGATGCTAATAACTAATATAATCTATTTTTTATATTTCCCCTGCTTTTTCACCAGGAGGTATACCACTACCGCGATACCTGTCAATGACGCCAGCCAGCCCAGTTTGTCTGCCAGAGTCATGCCGTAATAAATTCTAATTCGATTCTTCTCAGGGAAGATAAGCATCAACGAGGGCGAACTCAAGTAGACTTTTCCGGCATCCTGCGTCTGCCAGTTGGGGAAATAAGGAATCTTAACCCACAGCGGCCTACCCGGACAAGATATGTCCGCAAGAAGCTCCTCCTCACGCAACACCGTCTTAGTGGTGCATCCAGTCTTGTCCAAGGCAGGCGACGACATTATAGCCGCCTCAACTTGGTCGGTCGTGTAGAATTTGACATTAGCCCGAGGATTCACAGTAATGCTCTTGTTTAACACGATTATTTTGAAATGACTCAGCTCGTATTCCCCCAAAGTGTTCGAGTAGACAAGCGGAACATCCAGAAAGTTGCTGTTAATCCACCTGTAGGAGAAAGTCTTCCAATCGTCTGTCACAACCAAAACCGGCTCCCTAGACGGGTATTCGACGTAGTCTGAGTCCTCGTTTATGCGGTAGAAGCTCAAAGAGATGCCATGCTGCGGGCTTTCAATCGTCTTCTCCAGATGGTAGTCCGCATTTCCTGCAAGCAGGCTGTTTGTCTTCTTGGACGTGGCGATATAGTATTTTATGTTATACAGCCTGAAGATTTTCAGTCCACGATTCA
>VGJA01000017.1 GCA_016867655.1 Candidatus Altarchaeales archaeon
GGCCTGGAGCCTCTTGAGGGGCGTGGCTTTCTGCGGCCTCCGCTCCGGATTTTAACTCGCACTACGGCAAAGCCTTGCTTGGCTTTGTATCCGTATTTTCTGGCTTGGTCGATTCTTGTGGGGTTTTCAACCCTCACGATTGGAGGACTGTTGCGCAGTTCCGTCTTTCTTTCATCCATTACTGTTTGCAGTTCTTTGCCCAGGGTTTTGTAAGCCCTCTTTAAGTATTTCAGGTATCCCATCGTTTTTCACCTTTTACAGACCTCTTTTGCGGATTCTCCCTTGGCGGGGGAACATTTCCAATAAACAAGGTTTTTTGTTCTTAATTCTAGTGTTTTGGTATATAAAAGAATGGGTTTCAGCATCTTTGCTATTAAACCCTAGTGATTTGGAGTAGTTTAGTAGCAGAGGGGGGTGTTTAATAGCAGGTTGTGGATGTGGGTTATTTTTGGAGGTTGAAAGATGGTAAATGTAGTGTCTAATTCAGCTGCACGTTTTTCATAATGTTTTACTGATGACAAAGCAGAAGCGTAAGAGCAAATCCAAGCTAAAGAAGATACTTATCTGGTTTTTGCAGGATATAGTAGTCAAAGCCGGGTTTCCCTATTGGTTCAGTTTCAGGGTTTTCGATATTCCACCCCATCTGCTTAGCCAAGACTTTGAACTCCTCTGGAGTTACACGCCGGTCTAATACCTTATACTTTGCAGGGTCTGCTATAAGACGGTCTTGATAGGGGCGGAGTTTCCATAAGTTGGAGACACTTGGATATTTTGGGTCTTTCATGAAATCATACGGATTCTGTCCAATCATCAACCATAATGCCACGACCTCCTCTCTAACAGTCTGTTTGTTTGGGTCTATCCCTAGATAGTCGTTGCCATTACCCATCTGCCATTTGAACCCAAGGGTATCTAATACCTGTTTCATATGAATCTTTGATATGGAGTGTTCCTGATGCTTTGGAAGTTCAGCAGTCCTAGCAAATGGAGATGTGAACTCAACAAGGAATGCAGACCCTCCGGGAGGGAGTAGACGGTGCAATGCTTCAACAAACTTTATTGCACCATAGTTAAGGGCAAAAGAGTATACCTTATCATCTTCTTTGGGGACAGTCAGGTGATATTGGTCTATCATGTCCCATGCGACATTCCATACCCTCTGATTACGTCGTATATCACCTTCTGCCTGCTCCAAACCTGTGGGTTTACCCCCACGGGTTAGAGGGATGTTTCCTATCGCCCTATAATCGGCTATTACTTCATTGCATAACACAAAATCTGCGTGAGGTACAAGTCGGTCAATCTTCTCAGCATCTCCTGATACGTACTCCATTCGACCGCCGAATTCAGCAGTATTACGTCTCTGAGCCTCTTGAAGTTTAGGGGACAAATCAACCATAGTATACCTTATGTCCTTACCAGCTTCCAAAAAGACAGGTATTGCAGTTCTGGCAACATCTCCAAGGCCGCCCCCCACTTCTACAATATGGGGATTATTTCCTGAGATAAGTCCTCTTTCAAGGATAAAATGAGCTAGGGCCTCACCGTAAGCCCATCCGTTTCTTACGAAAGAGTTCCTATCACGTAGGAAATGAGACAGGGAAGTCTCATCCCCCATTGTAGCCTCTTTTTCCATGAGATGAAAATCCCGATTATTTGTCAGATTAGGTCGAGTAAGATAAACGCGCATATATAAATTTGGAATAATACAAATATTAACTCAAAAGTTGCTTATCTATATGTCTACCGACAGGGGTTCACTCCAACGAGTTTAATAGCAAAGTTGGTTTCAGCATCTTCGGAAACCCGGAAGCTATTTAAATTGGTTGACATCTAATTGATATACGTATTTCGCGAGGGTGTTTAGGGTGTCTTTCAGGAAGTTGTTGTTCAATTGGTTTAAGAGGATTTTCAGGCGCAGGAAGCTTATCCGCCTTGGGCTTTATGGGCCACCGAACGCCGGGAAGACGACTTTGGCGAACAAGATTTCTATGGACTGGACTGGCACTCCTGTTGGTAGTGTTTCCGAGATTCCGCACGAGACTAGGAGTGTGCAGAAGAAGGAAAAAGTTGTTGTTAGGAGTGACGGCCAGAAGATTGAAATGAATTTGTTGGACATGCCAGGCATTGCAACAAAAGTTGACTATGAGGATTTCATGAAGTATGGGATGGATGCTAAGGAAGCCAGGCAACGTGCTAAGGAAGCCACGAAAGGCGTGATTGAGGCCATAAAGTGGTTGGAGCATGTGGACACTGCTTTGGTTGTTATAGACGCCACTGAAGACCCTTACACTCAGGTTAACATTACTATAATAGGGAATCTTGAGGCGAGGGACATTCCGGTTATTATTGTTGCAAACAAAATTGATTTAAAGGAGGCTGAGCCGGACAGGATTAGGGAGGCGTTTCCCCAGCATCCGGTGGTCGAGATTTCGGCGATGACAGGGAAGAATATTGATGATTTGTATCAGGCGATAGCCAAACATTCAAGGTAAAAATGGATATTGAAATAGAGTTCATCACTTCGGACGTGCTGGAGGGGAAAACCCCGGAGGAGAAGATGGAGTTCCTTTTGGAGAAAATCAAGGACGACAAGATTATTGTCGTGGAGGAGAGTTTGTCTTCGCAGGAGGAGGTTTTGCTGATTGAAGCCACCATGAAGCAGATTTCCAAACGGTTCCCGGGGATTGAAGTGTCAACTCTTAGAGAACGCAGCGCTGAAGGATTCAAGGAAAAGTTGATTAAAATGCTCGGCGGCAGGACTGGTGGCTTGACTGTTATAGGGCCCTCAAAGTTGGTCAAAAAGATTAAGAAGGAACCCCAGAAGATTTCTATACTAGCAGGGGAGAAAGACAAAGAAAGGGAGAAATAAAACAATGCCCTACAAATGCAACGTATGCGGCAAACTGTATTTGGAGACTTCCCCAGAGTTGAGAGACGTTATGCTGCGCGGGAGTTGCAGCTGCGGGAAACGTTTTCTGATGTACATAAGAAGGGATGTCAGCAGGCCCGTGAGGATGGAGCCCAGCCCCGAGCAGGTGATTATGGAGTCGAAGCCTTCGCCTTACCTGCCGCAGAAGAAGCCTGAAATCATTGAAGTCAAAAAGGAGGCTGAACCGGCCAAAGACAAATTGGAGTGGCTTGGAAAAGACTTCGTGAAAATAGCAAGCAAAGAAGAGCCCATATTCCTGAGCATCGAGACCATCAAAATCCTGGAGGAAGGCAAATACCAGATTGACGTAACGTCACTGATGGGCGGCAAGCCAGTGATAGTGCAAGACGAAAACGGAGTGTACTACATAGACGTACCCTACGCCATGAAGAAGAAGGGCGAGTAATCAGGTTTATAATGTTCTCTAACCCATATTTAATTGCTTATGGCTGTTCATCCTGTTGAGTTTAGGTATGGTAGGGATGTTGTGAGGGGTATTTTTAGTGAGGAGAATAGGCTTCAGCGTATGTTGGATGTTGAGGCTGCTTTAGCCAGGGCGCATTCTGTTGTCGGAAATTTTTCGAAGAAGGATGTGGATGTTATTTCCAGGAAGGCAAATACGAAGTTTGTGAAAATTTCTCGTGTGAATGAGATTGAGAAAGTAACTAATCATGACGTTATGGCTGTGGTTAAGGCGTTGGCTGAAAAGTGTGGTTCTTCTGGAGGTTTTGTTCATCTGGGAGCGACTTCTAATGATATTACTGATACTGCGCTTTCACTTCAGTTGAGGGATTATGTCAAGTTTCTTTCTGAAGATTTGTTGAAGTTGAAGAAGGCTGTTTTAATGCAGGCTGGCAGGCACAAGAAGACTGTTTGCATTGGGAGAACTCATGGTCAGCATGCTGTGCCGACTACCTATGGGTTGAAGTTTGCGATTTGGGCTAGCGAGTTGCAAAGGCATCTGGACAGGCTTGAGGAATGCAAGCAGAGGATTTTGGTTGGAAAGATGAGCGGAGCGGTTGGAACTCAAGCTGCCTTGGGCAGGCATGCAGTCAGAATTCAGGAGTTGGTCATGAAGGAGTTGGGTTTGAAGCCTGCGTTGGTGTCAAACCAGGTGTTGCAGAGAGACCGCATTGCAGAGTTCATGCTGTTGATGGCGTTGATTGCAGAGTCTTTGAACAAGTTTGGCACTGAAATCAGGAATCTGCAGAGGACTGAAATCGGGGAGGTGAGCGAAGGTTTTGGGAAAAAGCAGGTTGGAAGCTCGACGATGCCTCACAAGAGGAATCCCATTTACGCTGAACGGATTTGCGGGATTTCCAGGGTTATCAAGGCTGATGCCATGGCTGCTTTGGAGAACGTGCCTTTGTGGCATGAGAGGGACTTGACGAATAGTAGCTGCGAGAGGATAATTATTCCGGAAGCTTGCATTCTGACGGACTACATACTGAATTTGACAGTAGATTTGATTTCCAATCTAGTGTTCAACCATAGGAAGATTAAAGAAAACTTGAATTTAAGCCAGGGCAGGATTATGGCAGAGTCTATGATGATTAAACTGGTTGAGAAAGGATTGGACAGGCAGAAGGCGCACGAGTTGACGAGGGAATGCGCCATGGAATCTTACAGCAAAAACAGGCCGTTCAGGGATATTCTGGAAAAAAACAGGGAAATAACAAAAATGCTGTCTAAAAAAGAATTAGAGAATGCCTTGAAGTCTGAAAGCTACATAGGAACTGCAGTAGAACAAGTGGAAAAAGCTTTGAAGCAGCTGAGATAAAAACTATTTTTCTTTTTTGATTGAGTAGAATATTCGGTAGACTTCTCTTCCGTCTCTTCTGCTGAAAGTCTGGTTTGAGGTTTTGATTTCATAGCCTTTTTTGGAGAGCTGTGAGGCTATGCCTCTTGCATAGTTGTTTGAAAGCAGGTAGTAGTCTAAGCCGCCTCTGACTTTTTCTATTTTGGCTATCTGGCTTTCATCTACTGGCAAATCAGGCATTTCGCATCTGAATTGTAAGACTGCCTCGAAATAGCCGCTGTTCTTGCGGCTGCACGTCGGGCAGGTTGTCTTCTGCAGCTTAATCTTTTTGCTTAATTCTTTTTTGAATTTGCTGCTATGATAGCTGCCTTCAAGTGTTGCATGCAAGATGAGACCGCCTTCATCAACACTGGGTTTGACTTCAACCTTATTCAGGCTGATTTCAAAAGGCGGTTTCATGCCTCGCTCAACATCCCTCCTGACATCGTCCAACCTGGCATCCCATTTGTCCCGGTAGCGGATTCTGCCGCACACTCCGCAGGAGCACAATTTGACGTCAGCCAGCTCCAAAGGGTGCTCTTCGAAAAAACACTCCACACAGAGGCCCTTGCTGGCTTTCCCGCACTTGGGGCACAAACTCATGGTATTTATTAAGCGTTTACCTATTTTATAGGAAGGTTATGGCAAGAGTTAAAACACCCGGGAAAAAGGAAGTTTTGGTTAAGGCCAGTCGAACTAGAAAACGCGCTCCAGTCTGGGTCTTTGCGAAGACCAACAGGAAAGTCAGAGACAGCCCGCAAAGCAGGAGACACTGGAGGCACGACAGCATATTCTGAAAGACATTTACCTGGGGTATTTCATCCATGTTTTTCTTTTGTTGGAAGACAGCGTTTTGTTTATGAACTCGTTAGCTTCTTCAAGCCAGTTCAATTTTTCTTCGGCGGAAAGTCTGCTGGTTTGTCTGATGTAATCCCTGCTTAAAGTCAATGCAAAACCACGTTTGTTTCCAGCCGGCTTCATTTTTCATGCACCTCTTCCAAAGCCTTTAAGTCTGCAATATCCTGACTTCTGCCAGACAGCCTCTTCAAATGCTTTAAGTCTCCAACAGAAACCAAGGGTATTCTAAGCCTGCCAGCCTCAACAACCTTTCTGCTCTTATAAGCTTTCTCAAAGTCTATCGGATTTTCAACAAAGACGTCAACTATTTGAACGGGCTTTTTCGGATTGATGAACGAAAAGACCTTCATATTCTTCTCTCGAACCCACGTCTGCCTCTTTCTAGGGTCAATGAACTCAGCTGCCCTGACAGGCACCTTTGGCTTGTATCCAAGGGAATCCATGGCCGACAAAAACCTCAACAAGTTTTTTTTACTCAAGTCTAGCATGACGTCAAAGTCAACGGTAAGTCTAACAATGCCGTGGAGGACTAAAGCCACTCCACCCACGACAAGATACCTGACCCTTTTTCTGTTCAACTCCCTCATCAAGTCTTCGTAATACATCCTAGCGATGAAACTATTAAAGTAGAGCAATTATATACTAAGTTTCTTTTTATCTTTTCTTCAGCAAAACCGGTATTCCAATCAATACTGACATTGAGGCTGTTAAAAGAGGCGCCGCCAAATCGAATCCGCACATTCTGATCATTTCCGCAACCACTTCGCCCAGCAACGCCCATAGTATTCCAAGTCCTTGAGGCGGACGCTCAGATTCGCCACCGGTTTCAGTAGGCATGGTTGTTGAAGGAATCTCTGGCTTGGGTTCTGTTCCAGGCGTGTAGCAGGCGTTGTCTTTGCATTCTTTTCCTTCCGGACAGCCGCAGTCTGCGCAGCAGGTTTCCTGGTTTTCGCCTTTGCTGTCTTCGCACTTTTGGTTGGGGCATTTCGCAGCAGCCATGCAGTCTACTGAAGCTCTTGCAATACAGCGGTCGCCTTCGGGATAACAGCTCCTGCAGTAGTCGCTCAAACAATCTTGCTTGTCTGTGCCAGGGCACTTGGAGTCGATGCAAGCTTGCAACGCGTTCACGCAGATGTCTATGGCCGGGCATTCCTTGGCCCTGTTGTCGTATTTGGATGCTAGTCCAGGGTAGGTTGAGAACAAGCATGCTTTGCCGCCGTCTAACTTGTCTTCCTTGCAGGCTTCGTCAATCTTTCCTTGGGGTGTGAAGGAGCAGCCACTGCACGCATTCTCAAAGGCTTTGACTGAACACTGGCCTGGAGACACCAGGCCTGAAAACAGGTCAATATAGCTTAGAGCTGAAGCAGTGGAAGCCAAAAGCATGCAAGCTGCAACCAAAAGAGGTAGATAAAATGCTTTCATCTGAAAAGTTATTTGAAAATGGGGGTATAAATAGGGCTGTTTTTGCGGTTAATTAAAGGGTTTTGTTTAATTGTAATAGGGATGAGAGAGGCGGTCGTCGACGGCATAGGAAATAGGGGGGAGAAATTGCTGCAGCAGGCTGGCGGTGAAATCAAGGATGTTAAACTGCTGGCTGCTGGAAAGGCGGTTGTGACTCCCGACACTGCTGTTGAGAGGATTTGGAGTTCTTTAGGACAGTTTTACCCGAATCCTGTTGACAGGGACAGGCTGTTGGATTCTTTCAATGCGCCTCGCAAGTATACTGATTCTAGGGGAGTAGAGAGGGGCTTTAGTTTTCCAAAAGAGTTCAGCCTTGTTTTGATAGAGAGCCCGTATTATGGGGTTACCACGCATGACGAGCACGTGTTTTCCTGGTGTTTGGGTTTGAAGAGAACGGATCATGATCCTAGAGCAGGTGTTGTTAACCGTTATTGGGGAGTATTAATACCTATTAGCACGAAACCTGGCAACGAGAAGGATCTAGAAAAATATCCGCAGGAGTTTAAGTATTACGAGGGTAATGAGCCAACCTGTTGGGCTAGATTTCACCTGTTTTTTCTGAAAGACTGCAATCCTTTTGTTGGCTTGAGTTCGCTGCAGAATGAACAGTTGATTCCGAATGCTGAAGTCATAAAGGAATTTACTGAATTGTTTGAAAAGTCGACTGGCAGGTGGAAGGAGCATTATAACAAGGTGAGAAATCTTTTGGGAGAGGGCACGGCTAGCAGCCGGTTTTTCGCCTACCCCAACCGTTCGTTGTTATTGCCTTTGGTGGGCTTGAGGATGGCTGAAGACTTGGGGGTTGAGGCCTTTGCCATGGCGGGAAGGATTGACGACGCCATGCCGATTTACGGGCAGGCTATGAGATTCTTGAGAGGCTGCAGGACTGATGTCCAGACTGCCTTTGTCGCAGACTTGAGCAGAGAAGAAGTGGCTGGAGAACTGAAGGCTCAATGCAACTTCGACCTGAAATCCGGAAAGAAGTGAGAAATCACGCATTAACCAGTTGTTTCAGTTTTTCTTTTATGTTTACAGCTTTCATGAGGCTTGTTCCTATCAGGTAGTAGTCCGGCTTTCTTTCACATTCCTGCTTTAATTTCTTGATGTCTTTGGGGGTGTTTATGCCGCTTTCTGTGACGAAAATTTTGTTTTTAGGAATTAGATGACAAAGTCGTATAGTAGTGTTTAAGTCAGGGGGCTTGAACCCCGCGGAGCGGGATGAAACCCCCAAGTGCGGGCTGATTCCAGCCCTTGTAGTGCCTAACTCCAACTTGAGAGTTGACAGATTCCTATTGTTAATTCCGATTACTCTGGCTCCAGAATCCAAGGCATTCTCAACCTCCTTCTCGCTGTGGGTTTCGACCAAAGCCCACAATCCATAAGACTTAACATTACCAATAAACTCCCCTAACTTGTTTTCTAGCAGGCAGGCAATCAACAAAACGCCGTCAGCGCCAAACGCTCTAGCTTCCTTAAGCTGGAACTCATCCAAAATGAAATCCTTCCTCAAAATTGGGATTCTGGCAATCTTTCTGGCTTGCTCAATGTATCCTAAACTGCCCTTGAAATACTTTTCTTCAGTCAAAATGGAAAGCGCAGCAGCCCCGCCTTTGACATAGTCATTGACAACATTTTCAAGCCTGCAGTCTGAAATAAAGCCTTCGGAAGGTGAAGCAAACTTGGCTTCAGCGATTATTGAATTTCCATTCTGCACTTTAGACAGCATGCGGGATTTGCCAGCTTGCCTTAGACGCCTCTCAACCTCCCTACAGTAATCCCTGTCTCGTTTCCTGGATTCCACAACCTTCAGCGTATTTTCCACAACAGGCTTCAATGCACTCATTTTTGCAGTAATAATTAAGTCTGGAAGTTTAATTAATCAAGAGTTCCAATAGGTAAAAAGCATGGAATACGAGCTGGTCATAGTGGGGGCAGGCCCTGCAGGCCTTTCAGCAGCGTTGACTGCAGCCTACTACAAGCTGAAGACACTGGTTTTGGAGTCTGGAACCGCTGGAGGCGCTTTGACAAACAAATACCCTTGGAAAAGCGTGGACCAAGTTCTCGGACAACCCCATTTGCTGGGCTACCAGGTGGCAAAAAACATGGTAGAGCACGTAAAGCTTGAGGGCGTTGAAATCAAAGAAAACGAGACTGTGCTGAAGATTGCGAAAAAAGACAAGCAGATTAATGTTGAAACCACCAGAGGCTTGCATGCCTGTAAGGCAGTTGTGCTGGCAATCGGCCTTGGGATTCCAAAAAAACTTGAAATCCCTGGGGAAAACCTGGCTGGAGTCTTGTACAGCCTTTCAAACCCAAAGGACTTTAAGGGAAAAAGGGTTTTGGTTGTTGGAGGAGGAGACACAGCACTAGAGAGTGCAGTGATATTGGCTGAAAACAACGCTGAAGTGACATTGATACACCGCAGCGACTCCTATAGGGCGAGCGAGAAAAACTGCAAAAAATTGGCTGAAAGCAGGGTAGAATGTATGTTGAACAGAGAGTTGTCTGAAATAAAAGGCGAAGGCAAAGTAGAACGCGCTGTCGTGTTTTCAAACAAAACCAATGACAGGTTGGAGATGGAGTTTGACTGCATTCTCTTAAGCTTGGGAACCACTTCAAACAAAAAATTTCTTGAAGACATTGGAGTGAAGGCTGACGACAAAGGCAACGTGGTTGTAGACCGCTTGTTGAGAACCAACATTGAGGGCGTTTTTGCCGCAGGCGACGTGACTGGCAAGTGGCTTAGGATTCCAAACGCGATAGGCGAAGGCGGTTTCGCAGCCCTCAACGCCTACAAATACGTCAAAAACCCCTACTGGGCGTGAGCCTAGAATTTTTTCAGGTTTTTTTCGCAGTCTTCAACGAAGTATTTTTTTCCCTTTTTTGTTATTTTGTGCCCTTCCTTCTGCAATAGTTTTTCCTGCAGTTTAAGACTGCCGGGGTATTTCTCGTTCAGGGTTCCGTCGCTTTTTATCGTCCGCCACCAGGGGGTGGTTTCTTTCTTCCCCTGGGCTTTCTGCTCCTCTGCGGCGTGGGCGGCAATCCAGGCGAAGATTCCGCAGGTGATTGGACACCCAACGGTTGCCTTGTGTTTTTTAGCCACTCCCTTTCTGATTTCGTTTATGGTTGTCACCTTTCCCTGTGGAACTTTTTTCATGAACTCGTCAACTTCGATTGGGGCTGGAATGGCCACGGTGCCGGCACCCCATTTTCCGACCATCTTGCCTCTTATTTTTTCCACCTTTGGAAGTCCATGACTTTCACACAGTTTTTCAGTCCAAGTTTTTTTGTTTTCAGCCATCTTACACCCTTTTGTGTTTTACATATTCTTGCAGTTGGGTTATAAATAATCCCGCAGTAACCAAGTCTGCTGTGGTTCCTGGATTCAATTTGTTTCCATCTGACCTAAGGTATTCGTCCAGCTGTTTTGTTTTCTGCCTGCCTTCTTTAGTGTATATTCCGCCTG
>VGJA01000018.1 GCA_016867655.1 Candidatus Altarchaeales archaeon
TTGTGCCCGACAATGAAGACCATAACCTTGGAAAAAGTGCTCGCATCCCTCAAGGAAAAAAAGCACGAAGTTGTTGTGCCGAACGAAATAGCGAGAAAAGCCAGAAAGGCGTTAGATAGAATGCTTGAACTCATCTAGGCTTCACTGCCTTCTTTATGTGCGGGTACTTGCATGGCAGGCATAGCATCTTTCTTTCATCCAGAAAACACAAATTGCACCTGTAGACCTCCAATGGCGTGAGCTCCCTCAGCCTCACCCTCCTGCAGTTCGGACAGTAGCCCTCGTCGCAGTCCATGCAGAATATCCTAAAGCAGTTGGGGCACTCCACAAACCTCAAATTGAACTTTCTTTTGTCTACTGTGTCTTCATAGCATGCAAGCGTTTCCGTTTCATTACACCTGCTGCACTCGGCCTTTATGTAGAAAACATTGTGCTTGCCGTGCTTGCGTATGCTGTGGGGCTTCTTCATAAAAATGTATTAAGAGAGACGGGTATTAAAATAAAAAGAGCTTAGTTTTCGGTTTTCAGTTTTGTTTTGTGGTTTTGGCGGGTTTGTTTTGTGGTTTTGTTCTCGGGTTTTCGGGAAACCATGAAAACCGTGAAAACTTGTCCCGCAGGATCCCCGAGAGGGAGAAACCGAAGACCGAAAACTGAAAACCGTTTTCACATCCTTTCTGGGGCTTCTATTCCAAGCAAATTTAGGCCTGTTTTTACCACCTCTTTCACAGAGTGGACTATCAGAAGCCTTCTCTCCCTCACCTTTTTTTCTGCCGGGATTACTGGACATTGGATGTAGAATTTGTTGTAGGTTGAAGCTAGAGCGTAGAGGTAGTTTGCAATCAAATTTGGTTTTAAGTCTCTTGCAGAGGTTTCAACAACGTCTGGAAACAGCGAAAGCTCCTTCAGCAGTTGTTTTTCAATTTCATCCAAGTTCAAGTCAACTTTTTCGGCACTAATCCCACTCACCTTCTCTCCAGACTTCTCCAGTATCCTGCACGACCTGGCGTGGACATACTGTATGTAAGGTGCAGTCTCGCCGTCAAAACTCAAGGCCTCGCTCCAGCTGAAGGTAATCGGCTTAGAGGGCGCAGTCTTTATTATATGATACTTTACCGCACCGATTCCTATCATGCCTGCAGTCTCTTTTCCAGCTATGCCCCTCTTTTCAACCTCCAGTTCAGCTTTTTCAACAGCCTCCTCAAGCAGCTCGTCAACCGAAGCGATTTCGCCTCTTCTGGTGGAAAGCTTGCTGCCTTCAAAAGAAACAAAACTGTAGTGCACGACATCCAAAGGTTTTTTGAAGCCAAGGAATTCTTGGAGTATGGTCTTAAGCTCCAAGGTCTGCAGCTTGTGGTCTTCGCCCAGGACGTTAATCAGCCTGTCTCCGCAATTCTGTTTTTCAAGATGGTACGCCAGGTCTCTGGCTGAATAAACTGTCGTCCCGTCCAGTCGCTTCAATACCGTCAAACCCGCCTGCTTCTCTATGCCATATCCGCTTAAATCCAGGCCGGAACCTACTTCAGTCGTCTTCCAAAGCCTGGATTTCTCAAGCTTTGACACGACTTCAAGAGCCTTCTTGTTTACAACAAACTTGCTTTCAAAATCAAACACATCAAACTTTATGCCCACTTTGTCGAACACCTGCTTCTGGCCTTTCAGGCAGTTCTCAGCAGCAGAAGTCATTGCACCCAGAGCTTTTTTGTCGCCTGATTCAGCGCTTTGTATCATCTCCTGAACGCGTTTCTGGAATCCAGTGTCTGACTCAAACACCTTGTTTGCAGCCACATACTCGAAAAAAATCTTGAAGTCTGGTTTATCCTTAAATTTGCTGTATTTGGACAAAACCTCCTCATCCGGCTTTACCCCCTCCTTAAAACCCAAAGCTATGACAGCCATCTGCTTTCCAATGTCGTTCACAAAGTAGTGCGTCTCAACCTCATAGCCCGCAAAATTTAGAATCCTCTTTATTGAATCCCCGATGATGCTGTTTCTAAGCCTGCCCACGTGTATCGGCCCGGAAGGATTTACAGAAGTGTGCTCCAAAACAATCTTTCCTTCAGACTCTACAAGGGGTTTTCCATAATCTTCTTCAGAAAGCAGTATGGTGTTTAAGACATGTTTGGCGAAATTCTCGAAATTGAGGTGGAAGTTCACATAGCCGTTCACAGCCTCAACACTCCCTACCAAACCAACTGGCTTTATTTTCCTTGCAAGGCTTTCAGCAACCTCCTTCGGGCTTTTTTTAAGCTTTTTAGCCAGCTTGAAAGCCAGGGTGGAAGACAAGTCTGCCACCTGCGAGACCTGGACTTCGTCCAAGCTGACTTCCTCTCCGCAGGCTTCCTGCAGAAGCCCCCTAGCTTCTTCTTTTGCCTCGTTCATCTCATAGAAATTGTTTTAGTTGTTAAATAGATATATAATGCTCCGGATTAAATTATAGTGAATAACAGAGATATCATGCTTTAAGCCATTGTCTTTTGGCATGTGCGAGTGGGCATTACGCATGAATGGCATGTAGAAATACATCCTTTACTATATGTATAACTTGACATGGACTTGATTAAGGAAGCCGAGGCCAAGCTTTACTCCACCGAGGCGGGAGCCAGCTTCAGTGCTGGAAAATACGCGGCTGCTGCAAAAAGCTACAAAAAAGCTGCTGAACTGTATCTGTCTATGCAAAAAGTCTTGGATGCTGCTTTGGCCTACCGCAAGACTGCTGAGTCCTACCACAAGATAAAAGCCCCTCTCAAAGAGGAGGAGAGGAAGAATGTCAAAGAAGCTGTTAGCTTTTACTCGCTTTCAGCTGAAAACTATGGTGAAGGTGGTGATTACCTGAATGCCGGAGACGGTTATGAGAATGCGGCCAAGCTTTCAGACGAAGTGGGCGACCTGAATAAGGCGGTTGAATACTCCCTAAAGTCCGTTCTAGCCTACACCAAATCAGGAGACCAGCTGTCGATAAGCCACGCCTATTTGTACACAGCCAGATATTACGAAAAAATGGGCAGAATGGAAGAGGCTGCCGGGAACTATGAAAGAGCCGGCGAAATAAACCTGCAGATTTCAGACAACCGCCGTTCAGCATCCAACTATGTCAGCGCGGCCGAATGCTACAAAAAAGTCGGGAAGGTGGACAAGGCTATAAGCGCCCTGGCAAACTCGGTGAACGCAAACCTGAAGCTGAGGGAGTACTCCAAGATAGCCGAAACCTACGAGCAGATGGCGGAACTCTACATGCAGGTTGGTGATTTCAAGAATTCAGTCTACTACCACAAAAAGGCTGCCGAACTTAGCTTTGACAACAAAGACTACTCTGCAGTCGGGTTGAGCTACTTTAGGATGGGCGCGCTCTATGATGTCAACAAAGATTATGAGAATGCCTTGAAGTACTACTTGGAGTCTGCGGAAGCCAGCCTTAAGGCAAAAAACTATGACCCGGCTTCCTTCTCCTATGAGAAGGTGGGGGAGTGTTATGGAAAGCTTGGAGACACACTGAAGGCTTCCGAATACTATGTGTATTCCGCCAAGACCAGCATTTCTGCAGGCAAAACCCAGGACGCGCTTAGGACCTACACCAAGGCTGCAAACAATTTCATAGAGCATGCCGAGGCAAAGCTGCTTGAAAAGGACTATGAGAATGCGGCGTTGTTCTACGCCAAGGCGGTTGACTGCTATGCCGGGCTTGAGGACTTTCAGAGTGCAGGCGAAATCTATATGAGGCGGGCTGAAACCTACATGAAAGCAGGGGAAAAACAGAAGGCCAATGAAAACTACATTTTGGCAGCCGAGAGTTTTCTGAAAGCCGGGGGTGAGAAAACTGCCGGATACGCTTACAAACTGGGCGGCGAATACCAGAGTTCTGCTTCATGCTATTTCAGGTATGCCGAAAAGAACTCGATGAAAAACAAAGATATCGAGGCCGCTGAAGGCTATCTGCTTGCAGCGAGAGCTTACGTAAAGATTGGCGCCGATGCTGAGAGAAGGAACTGCTACACCAAGTCGCTGTTCCACTATGAAAAGGTGACTAAAGACAGCAAGTCAAGCCCCAAGCTTAAGGCAGACGTCTTTGAGAAGATGGGCGAATGTTACATAGACATCTCAGACCTGCGCAGGGCTGAATCACACTTCCAGCAGGCCGCCAACCTTTACAAAGAAATCAAGTATGAGCTTGGGTTGAATTTAAGCACTGCCCTGCTGGACAGAGTCAAAGGCCAAAGTGCTCTAGAGCTTGGAGAGCACGCTAAGGCCGTTGAAATGCTGAAGAACTCGTTTAACCTGTTTGAAAATCTGCTGAATTCAGGAAAATTCGACAGCGATTTCTCAAGCTACCTCAAGGAGCACAAAAACTTGGTTGAGAGTCTGATATACAAAATAGAAATTAAGCCGGATATAGAGATGCTGTGTGACAAGCACTCCTACACTTTTTCAGACACAGTATTGGTTGTGAACGGAATTTTGAACAACAACGGACAGTATTCCATAAACTCGATAAGCTTTCTATTCCACCTTCCGGAGGACTTTGAGGTGGTCAAGCTTCCAAAAGATATCAAGGAACTTAATCCCAAGGAGTCTGTCAAGATTTTGGCTGAAATCCTCATCAAAAGGCCCGGCGAATATGTGGTCAAGCCTTTTGAAATATTCTACAGAGACGAAAGAGGCAACAAATATGTCAAGTCGTCCAGCGAGTCAATAATATCTGTCGGCGAGCGCCCTCCAGAGGACTTCAAAAACTTCAGGCTTGCGGTGGAAGTCTACACGAGATATGCCGAGGCGCAGCTTTTGAACAAAAACTATTTCTACGCGGGAGACGGGTTCAAAAAGGCCGCTGAAATCTATGGAAAGTTCAATCAGGATGAGAAGGTCAGGGGGCGCTACATGGCTGCTGTGGACGCCTACTTTGAGTATGTCAAAAGCCAGCCTGATGAAATGACTGACATGGTTTTAATCAGCAGGCTCGGAGACGCCTTCTGGAACATCGCTGAATGCTATGAGTCCACTGGAGACTTCGAAAACTCTTTGGAAAACTATAGGAAGGCGATTTCGCATTACCTCAAGTCGAACACCCAAGACAAGCTGAACATAGGAAACGCTCTGGTGGCTGGGCTGGAGGCCAAAAAGGCCATAGAGCACGGTGAATACTCTGTTGCGTCTGAAATGCTGTCCAATTCCATGACATTGTTCAACGAGGCCTTGAAGAAAGGCGGTTTGAGTGCGGCTCAACTTAGTTTGATAGAAAAACACAATGCTGAGTCCAAGATGTTGGTAGAAAAGATAAGAGGCACTCCCATAATGACTATCTCCTTAGAGTCTCCAAGCAAAATCAGCGTAAACCAGAGGTTCACAGTTAAAGCTTTGCTGACCAACCCAGGCGACATAACTTTGAGCAAGATAAGGTTCATGCTAAACTTCCCTGAAGGTTTCACTGTTGAAAAAGCCCCAACGCAGTCTATTGACCTCTTGCCAAAAAATTCCCAGACAATTTCGCTTGACTTAACAGCCAAAAAAGTTGGTGAATACACGTTCAAGCCTCTGGAGGTCTCCTATACTGATGACAGGAACAACAACTACAAACTGGGTTCAAGCCAGATAATGATATCTGTTTCAGATAAGCCTGTGGAAGTCGGAGCAAAGGAGAAATTGGCTGACAGCGGGGAGAGACCTAGGGTGGAGGTGACGGTAAAAAAGCCGTCCACTGCAGTAGTGGGCGTCAAAATCGTTCTGGAAGGTGTGATAGAAAATTCAAGTTCAGCAACCGTGAATAACATAAGGTTCCTGGCCAACTTTCCGCAGGAGTTTGAGGTGACTGAAACTCCTGAAGTGATACCGGAATTGGGCGGAATGTCCAGGCAGGAAATATCCTTTGGAGTCATACCCCAAAAGGCTGGCGAATACACGCTAACGCCGCTTGAAATATTCTATAGAGACGCCCATGGGAACAGGTACTTCAAGAGCTCGAATGAAGTCAAAATGCATGTGATATCGAGATAACTCCTGCGGGGATAAATACCTCCGCTTCAATGAAGTCAAAATTCAGGTGGTGTTTGGATAGCCTTTTGGGGGCAGATACTTCAGCTTGAATGAAGTCAAAATACACGTGATGTCGAGATGGCCTGCAGCATTTCTCCCATAGACATCAAGTCTTAAATAGTCTCATCTAATATATTTCTGACAGAAAAATGGTCGAACGCGAGAAGGACATATACCAGCAGTTCAGGCAGCTGATGGACGAAGTCCACAAGGTGATAGTCGGCAACGACGACGTGATACAGCAGATTGTGATAGCAGTATTCACCGGAAACCACGTTCTTCTTGAAAGCGTTCCGGGCATGGGCAAGACAGCTCTTGCAAACTCCATAGCAAGCGCCATGGACATGGACTTCAAAAGAGTCCAGTGCACGCCAGACCTGACTGCAACAGACCTTATGGGGAGAGTCACTTATAATGCTGAAAAAAAGGAGCAGGTTCTGGAAAAAGGCGTGGTCTTCACCAATCTGCTTTTGGTTGACGAGATAAACAGAGCCCAGCCCAAAACCCAGTCTGCTTTGCTTGAGGCCATGGCAGAGAAGTCAGTCACTCTTGGAGGTGTGACATACCCGCTTCCCCAGCCTTTCACAGTCATAGCAACCCAGAATCCTGTGGAGCGGGATGGCACTTTCCCTCTTCCAGAGGCGCAGTCCGACAGGTTCATGTTCAAATCCGTTTTGAAGTACCTGCCAATGGAGGACGAGATGCTCATACTAAAATCCAAGCTGGCCAAGGAAAAGATAAGCAAAGTCTTCAATCCGCCGGAGATACTCATAATAAAGGAGGAGATAAAGAACAGCGTTTCCATTTCGGATTCACTGCTTGAATACATACTCAAAATAGTGGACGGCACGAGAAAGCGCAGGGAGGTCCAGACTGGAGGAAGCACTAGGGCATCGATATCTCTTATGGAGTCGTCCAAAGCCAAAGCGTTCTTTGAGGGCAGGGATTACGTGACGGTGAAAGACATCAAGGAGCTGACGTTTCCAGTATTAAGGCATAGGATAATACTGAACCCTGACTCGAGGGACTTTGGCGTGACGACAGACGACATAATATCGAAGGTTTTGGAGCATGTTGAAGCCCCGGTAGAATGAAAAAAACAAAAAAAGTGTTCATGCTGCTGTTTTTGCTGTTTTGCTGTAGCCTGGCGGCTGCATACGATTCAACGGGAAACATGGACATCAAGTGGAGGTATACGCTTCCCTCCCAGGGTGGGAGTTTTGCGCTGGCTGACTTGGACGGAGACGGCTCCAAAGAAATAATAGCTGGTTTGTATGATAACACCCTCTTGGTTTTAAACTCAAAAGGAAATCTGAAGCAGAATTTCTCTCTTGGCAATGAAAGCAAGTTGGGCAGGATATACACTTTGGAAGCCGCTGACTTGAACGGCGACGGAAAAGCTGAACTGGTTGTCGGATTTGGCGGACTGAAGGTCACTGAAAACTTCAATCTATACGGCTTTACAGTAACCAACGCGACTGGAAGCGGCACTGGCAGCATCGACTGGCAGAGTAAGGTCTTGTACAGAACAATAAGGTATATGGGCAGCGTTCAGTACCTCAGTCCAGAAGGCAGGCAGATATGGAAAAAGCAGGCATACAACAGCGTTTTGGACATACATTTGGGTGACGCAAACGGAGATGGTGCAGTGGACATTCTTGCCGGAGTCGGGGATTATGGGCTGGATGTTTACAGCGAGTACGCTATGGTAAACTACACCAACGAAACCTGTACTGAGGAAGAGGTGGAAGATGAGTACACCGGTTATGACCAGGAGCAGTGCAACTGCGACGGCTGTTATTGGAATTCAACCTCAGAGGAATGTCTTAGGAGTTACATAAAAAGAACCTGTGAGACGACGATAACTCAGGTTCCAGGGAGAGTTCTTGTAGAGTATCCGATAAAAAATGGTAGCGCTTATGTTTACACTACCGACGGCAGGCTGCTGTGGGGGAAGCATCCCCAGAGGTATAACAAATCCAGCAATACTGTGGAGGCAGATGCGGACAACAATGTTAGGGTTGTTTATACTGCAGACGTGAATCTTGACGGAAAAAATGATATTCTAGCAGGCTTAGACAGCGGTGTTCTTTATGTCTACAATTGGTCTGGTCTCGAGCTGGAGAGTTATGAGACGACAAGCGGACTGGTAGGTGGGGTATCTGCAGTATGTGTTTCCTCGTTCGGCGAAAAAAATGCCAGATATGTCATTGTGGGCACTGACAATGGTGTATTAGGCTTCTTTGACCAAAAAAGCGAGAAACCCAAGTGGGTCACCCGGCTGAGCAAGTCTGTTGAGGTGATAAAGGTTTTTGACATAGAGTCAGACGGCAGGGAGGAGGTTGTTGTTGGTTCCGTGGACGGCAAGATTTATGTGTATGACAAGGATGGCGTGAATGAGTGGTATTATCCAACTGGGAGTGCAATCTACTACTTGGATGCTTTTGATGTCGAGGGCGACGGGTATATGGATCTTGTTGTTGGCTCCTTGTCTAACGTAACGCTGTATGGGATGAATGTTGAGTATGTCTTGAGGCAGAGTGCGGAGTCGTTTTACGCCAAGGCTGAAGAATACTTTTCAATCGCCGATTACACTGTTTCCATGATTTATGTGACCAAGGCCAAGGACCTTTACTTGAAGATAAAGGACCCTGAGGGAATCACAAAATGCGACATCGTCATAAAGAAGATAAGTGATGAATTTAAGTCCAGGAAGAAGTTTGAGGCTGATACTGAGTTCGACAGGGCCATGGCAGCCTATGCGAGGAACGACCTGAAAAACTCATTGATATTCCTCCAGGCTGCTAGGAGTATTTACGTTGAAATAAGCAACGCTGAAGGTATAAAAAAGTGTGACACACTGAAGGAGGAAATCGATAGATTCATGATAGATGAAAAGAATCTTGCAGCCGAGGCTCATTACGCCAAGGCTTTGAACTACTTGAGCTTTGGGAACTACACCATGGCTTTGAGTGAGGCAAGAGCCGCGAAGGCAATATACTCTGAGATAGGGTACTACAACGGCACAGTGACTTCAAACAAGGTGGTGAACAATATTGCAGACGCCTACTACTTCGACTCCCAACGCCAGATGCCGCTTAGGAGATTCAACGAATCTCTTTTCTACGCCGAGATGGCTTTGGAGTTGTACAACGAATCCAAAAACTATGACGGGACTGCCAAGACCGAGCTGCTGATACAGGAAATAAAAAAGAAGATTGTTGAAGAGCCGGTGGAAACAACCAAGGTTGACTACAAAATCATTGTTTATGCTGCAGTCGGGTTTGTCCTGCTGCTGGCTTTATTTGCTCGCATCCGCGGTAAGAGCAGTGGAGAAGAATTCAAAACCCAGATATCCGCGGTTAAAACCGACTTTTAATGCAGCAATCACATTAATATCACAATGAACACGGACTACAACAAGATGGCGTGGTGGCTTTTCCTCACAGCCCTAGTAGCGGTAATGTTTTGGGCTTGTGTGTTCCTGCAATTATAGCTGCATCACCGCCTGTGTATATAAGCGGCCAGTTAAATTAATTAAAGAATCCTAGATGAGATTAAAGTCAATATTCCTCTTAACTGGCCTGCTGCTTTTGGCGACAAGTGTGTATTCATCAGACTTGAAGCTGGACGTTGGCGTTGACAATGCGGTTCCCTGGGAGTGGAGTCAGTTCAACAACTATACTGGGTCTGAGACGACGCCGGATTTCTCATCCAAGCTGAACCAGATTGTAGCCTCGGACTGCGGTTGTAGTGGCTGTGTAATAGACGGTCCGTATTGCGTGGTACCTTTGAGGTTCAGTTCAACTTACCCTGGCGAGATGAGAATAGGGGATGTGGACGTCAGATATGAGTCTGCCAGGGTTTTGTCTAATGTGACCTATAGCGAAGCGTTCAAGATGTCAGACGGCTGTGAGTGGCATATACAGCATCCTGGAGGTATTTCAATAGCTAGAGTGCCTTTAACCTATTCTGGCTCAAACACATGCTACTACACCTCTAGCTTGTCCAGTCTGTCTAGGACAGAGGATGCTTTGGTTGATGCTGTTTACAGGCTTGTGAACCAGACTTTGGATTCAAACCAGGATGGTGTGCTGGACATCAGCTTCAACGAAAACACGATGTCTTTCCACTCTCAGGGGATGATAAACGTCCAGTCCCTGTGGGGGCCTGCCGTGATTAAGCTGATAGTTTGGATTTAAAATAAGAATAGGATGTGAGAACTAATCCGAGAAGTGACAAGTGCACCCCTCATAAATACGTGGAATAAGACTCGAAAATAGGGTTCAAGAGCGCAACTTATGGTGGGTGCATACAGGAGAATAAAGAGTGAATAACAAAACTAAGAATTAGGATGTGCACCCCTCATAAATACGTGGAATAAGACTCGAAAATAGGGTTCAAGAGCGCAACTTATGGTGGGTGCATACAGGAGAACAATA
>VGJA01000019.1 GCA_016867655.1 Candidatus Altarchaeales archaeon
TCCTCCTCGTCCTGTTCCAGTCAGTTTTGCTCCATAGGCTCCTGCGTTTTTTGCTGCAGTGATGATTTTTTCTATTTCAGGGCATGAGAGAGTCATTTCTGCGAGAAGTTTCTGGTTTTCGTCCATCAAATTGCCAAGAGCTTTAAGGTCACCAGACTTGATGGCTTTAATCCCAGCTTCAACAATCCTTTGATAATCATTGAATATCTTCTTGTATTGCTCTGGATTCTCTTCCTTCAGCCGTTTAACGTCTGCAACCACTTCCTTAGTAGTTTGCGTTATGCCTGAACTAGCCATCACGATTTCAATCGGCTTGCTGACTTTAATCGGGGTTATGTCGTTTTTACCGCCTGCAAGGTTTTTCTTGAAGACTATGAAACCGCCGTAGACTGCGCAAGTGTTGTCTATGCCGGAGGGAGTGCCGCTGCCAGCTTCTTCTGCAATATAGGCCGCGTCATTAATTTCTTCATCTGAGAGATTGAGATTCAAGTGCGCTGACAAAGCCCGGGCAATGCTGGCTGCCAAAGCGGCGCTGGCGCCAACTCCGGAAGCGCAAACCAAGTCTCCAGACAAAGTGATTTTCACAGGCTTTTTTTCATCCAGCCTAAAGTATTCTTTAAGAGCGTCAACCTGCCTTTGGATTTCATCCCTCTTTTTGGCTTTATAGCCAGGCGTTTCCGGACGGTTGTCATTGAACTCAAATTTAGGAGAATCTTCAACCACTGCAGTCGTTTTAACGCCCAAAGCAGACGCTACGGCAGGCAGTCCGTAGACGACAAAGTGTTCTCCAAACAATATGGTCTTGCCATAACCGTGCCCAACGCTCATAAGAAGGATATTTGAATTCAATAAAAAAAAGGTTAATATAAGTAGTGGATGGGGAGGACAATGGTCAAGCATGCATGCATGCAAGAGAACTTTGAAGAGCTTTACGGCAGGCTTTCTGGCTTAGACTACAGCTTTTTTTTGGACAGCGGGATGGATGAAAAAAAGTTGGGCAGGCATTCTTTCATAGGGTTTGAGCCGTTTCTGGTGTTCAGAAGCAAGGGAAGTAGGATAGAATTGATTGACAAAACTGGAACAAAAAGGATTACTGGAAATCCATTTGAAATCACTGGAAAACTCATGAACAGATATCGGAGTAGAGGGCATGCAGGCATTCCTTTTGCAGGCGGCGCAGTCGGCTATTTCGCCTACGACCTTGCTGAATTTTCAATAAAAGACTTCAAGTTTGAAAGCAAGGATGATTTGAAGAACTGGGATTGCGTTTTGGGTTTCTATGACAGCGTGCTGGCCAGAGACAATCTCAAGAAGAAGACATACATTATTGCAAAAGATGAATGCAAGAAAGAAAGAATGCTGGATTTGATTGCCCTGCAGGCGGGGCAGGCAGGCAGGCAAGCTAAAAAAGAAAAGTTCAAGGTCACCTCAAATATGAAATCCAACTTCACTAAAGAAGATTACTGCAAGGCTGTTGAAAGAGTCAGGGAATACATTGCTGCAGGCGACATTTACCAGGCTAATCTATCTCAGAGATTTAGCGCAGGCTTTGAAGGCAATGCCTGGAGCTTGTACAAGAAGCTGAGGGCTGTAAATCCAGCACCCTTTGCAGCATTCCTGAATTTTCCTGAAGTAAAAATTTTGTCTGACAGTCCTGAAAGGTTTTTGAAGATAACAGGCAGGAATGTTGAAACCAGGCCGATGAAGGGAACACGTCCTAGAGGCAAATCGAAAACCGAAGACCGAAGACTGAAAACCGAATTAAAGAATAGCGTTAAAGACCGTGCTGAAAACTTGATGATTGTGGATTTGGAGAGGAATGACCTGGGGAAGGTGTGCGAGTATGGAAGTGTGAAAGTCAGCGAGCTGGAGATTGTTGAAACGTATCCCACTGTCTTCCAAATGGTTTCCAACGTCTCAGGCAGGCTGAAAAAGAATGTAAGTCAGATTGATTGCCTGAAAGCCTGTTTTCCCGGAGGCTCCATCACTGGAGCTCCTAAAGTCAGGGCTATGGAGATTATCGACGAACTGGAGCCGACAAGGAGGAACATTTACACCGGCGCAATAGGCTACTTGGGTTTTAACGGAGACATGGATTTGAATATAGCCATCAGGACGATAATAATTAAAGACAAAAAAGCTTTCTTCCAGGTTGGAGGAGGCGTTGTCATAGACTCAAAGCCTGAGTTGGAGTATCAGGAAACGTTGGACAAGGCCAAGGCTTTGATGAAAGCACTGGGAAAATGAAAAAGCTTGCGTGCGTTAACGGAAAGATTGTTCCATTGGACAAGGCAGTGGTTTCTGTTTTAGATTATGGCCTGCTTTACGGCTTTGGGGTTTTCGAGACCATGCGAGCTTACAACAACAGGGTTTTCAAGATGGAGGAACATCTTGGCAGGCTGGAAAAATCTTGCAAAAAAGTTGGAATAAAAGTTAATTTAAATGCTGTGGGGAATTCAGTCAAAAAACTTTTGATTGCAAACAGGCTGAAAAACGCTTACATCAGAGTTACTCTGACTTATGGTGTTGGAAAGCCTAGGCTGGCTTTCGGCAGGCAAAAAACGACTTTCATTGTTATTGCTGACAGCCTGCCTGAAAATTTGAGTGTGAAACAGAAGAGAGGTGTCAGAGCGGGATTCTCAAGAGTTAGGCACTACAGTGGCCTCCTGCTAAACCAGATAAAATCAACCAACTACCTGCAAACTGCTTTAAGGAAAAAAGAGGCTAGAGAAAGAAGGCTGGATGACGTGATAATTCTGAATGAAAAGAACAATGTTGTGGAAGCTTCAACCTCAAACATCTTCATAGTAGACAAAAAGGATAGGCTAATAACCCCAAGACTGCAAGACGGCTGCCTGCCGGGGATAACAAGAAAAACAGTATTACAAATAGCAAGAAGGCTTAAAATAAAAACCATTGAAAAAACAATAAAGCCTAAAGAACTGCTGAACGCAAAAGAAATTTTCATTACAAACTCAATCATGGAAATAATCCCTGTAAGGCAGGCTGAAAAAAAGGAATTTAAAAAGAGGGCAATAACAAGAAGACTGCAAGCAGAATACAAAAGACAGACTAAACAACCTTAACATAAACCTTTCTTTCCCTCGGGCCGTCGAACTCGCAGAAGTAGACTCCCTGCCAAGTGCCAAGCTTTAGCTCACCCCGTTCCACAATAAAAGTCTTGCTGCAGCCGAACAACGAGCTTTTCACGTGAGCTGGGCTGTTGCCTTCAACATGGCTGAAATCAATGTCTTTCACAATGTCATTCAGGCTTGCAAGAATGTCCCTTACAACAGAGGGGTCAGCATTCTCGTTCACAGTTATCGCTGCAGTAGTGTGCGGGCAGTAGACTACGCACAAACCATTTCTAACGCCGCTTTTCTTCACGAACTCCTCCACTCTGGAGGTTATGTCCACAAACTCCTCCTTTTTAGAAGTGTGAACAGTGAATTCCATAAGGTTTTATTCGATTCAAAGAATTTAAAGAAGGAATGTTTAATGTATTGTGTATGACTGAGATTATTCTGCCTGGAGGAGAGAAGCCTAAGCAGCCAGTGCAGAAGCTTATTTTGCCTGGAGGAGAGAAGCCTAAACAACCGGTGCAGAAGCCGCCTGAAGGCCGGATGCAGGTTCCAGGAGACCTTCTTGTGAGAGCGAGGACTTATCTTGAAGAGGTTATAGGCAAGATTGCACCTCAAGGGGTTCCAGAAGACATCAGACAGCAGGGTTTGAGGGATTTTGCCAAAGCTCTGAAAGATTTTGGAGAACTGTTGCCTGAGTTCAAAAACACTAGAGACCTCATGGAATTCGTGAAAAAGACGAACGCTTTCGACGAATACAGGATTAAGAACAATCTTGCCGTTTCAGTGGTCTTTGACGGCAGAGTCCACGGCACTTACGAGGGGAACACTCCACTGGAGATAGTCTATACCGGCTCTGGAGAAATCAAGAACAAGAAGGTGTTGGACGGAATGCTGGACGAAGGCACAAGACTGGCTGAAGCAATGCAGAGAAAGAACGTCTTGTGGGACACGCCTTGGGATGGCGGCAAGACGACGATTGCTTCAGAGGGGAAGGCCTTTAGGGCCGTGACAGTGATCTACGGTTCTGAGGAGGTGGAGAAGTATATTAAAGCCAAGGGAGGAGTAAGGTTCACAAGGATTGCTGAAGGGATGGAACATCAGTCTGAAGAAGACAAAAAGAGTATTGTTGAAAACTGGGTTGCTTCTTCAGTGAACATGGACATTCTCGGGCAGCGCTACATAGCAGGCCCTGACATGAACATGAGCAAGGACATGATGTCTTTGATTGTTTCCAAAGGCTTTGAGGAAGCCGAAAAACAAGGCAAGAGGATTATGCTTCCAACGACCAGCCGCGGAACCGAAGAAGGCGGATTTGACCACTTCAAGTGGGCTGTCACCAGCCGAGGCGCTGTGGAATCAATGCTTGCCATAATAAGAAGGAAAAGGCTGATGGACAAGCTTGGCATAGACACGTCAAACATTTCAGTGATAATACAGGGCTTTGGAGACGTCGGCAGCGGTATTGCAAAGATACTCATCGAGGAATACCAGAAGTATGGCATAAAGATTGCGGGCATCTCCGACAAACATGGGGCAATATACAAAGCTGATGGCTTGGGTGAAAACGAGCTGATGAAGATAAGGCACGAGCTTGAGAAAGCCGAAGAAGAGGGCAAAAACAAGGACACAGTCCACATAACAGACTTGTATAAAGGCGAGGTGGACAGAAAGTGGGTTGCAGCCAAGGGAGAGGACGTCAACGAATTAATGTACCAGCAGGCTACCATATTGATGCCTGCTGCAGGAGCTAATGCAATAACCTCGAAGAATGTTGACAGGCTTCAGGTGAAGATGATTGTTGAAGGCGCCAACAACGCAATCGAAAGAGGATTGGAGAGAACAATCCACGACAAAGGCATTGCCTATTTCAGAGGGGAGATAATCAATGGAGGAGGGGTTTACACTTCAACAGACGAATTTTTCCACTATATGATGGAAGGAGACAGCATCAAGGAGAGGATGGAGGAATACAGAGTGCACGTCATAGATGGCATCAAAGAATTGGCAGTATCAAACATGAACATGGTGATGGACTTGTGGGAAGCCAGC
Source organism: Candidatus Altarchaeales archaeon (assembly GCA_016867655.1). Lineage (GTDB taxonomy): Archaea > Altiarchaeota > Altiarchaeia > IMC4 > SCGC-AAA252-I15 > VGJA01. Next base: position 5,133 of record VGJA01000019.1, read on the forward strand.
AATTACCAGAAGACATTGACGGAAGTGGTTTACGGGCTTGCAGACAGCATCCTGGCTTCAAGAAGAACCCTGCTGAAAAACCAGACACCACAGATTGTAAAAAGAGCAAGAGACGACGTTGCAAGAAGCAGTGGTAAGATGCCTGAAACAATGGCTGTCACAATCGCCGCGTCTGAAAGCGCGAGAGAGCATCACGCCTATGGCAGGGAAAACCCGGCAGCACTTTGTGAAGTGATTCAGGAGAATTACGACAGAACACAGGGAGAAGATCCGCTGAGCGACTATCTTGACAGAAGGAGGATGGCAGTATACAAGCTCGGAAAGATGAGGAATCCTGTCGGTTTAACGCGCTTGGTTTCCATTCTGGCAGATGGGAAAGAGCACATTGAAGTGAGAAAGAACGCTGCTGAAGCCTTGGGCAACATATTCGGCTGGATTGCGGAGGGAGAGCACACCACCATAAGCAGGTATGCAACAGGAATGTTGAAGAGAGCTCAAGACAGGTCCATAACACCAGGCGAATTAAACCGACTCATAGAAGACGAACTGAAGGATGCTAAAGTCAGGGGAACACCGATTGAGGAAACCAGAGAAGTATTGCAGCAGATTGCAAGGGAGAACGAGGATGTGAAAATGTGGGTTTGGTCCGCTTGGGCTTTGGAAAAGATGGGTCAGCTGAAAAAATAGTCTAGGTTCTTATAGCGTCAAAAGCAATTTATATTAACATGGGAGAACTCATTGTATTGAAGCTGGGCGGCAGCGTAATAACAAAGAAGAGCGAGAACAAGATGGAGGTTGACTTGGAAAACCTCCAAAGACTTTGCAGAGACATTGCTGAAATTCAAAAGAAGATTAAGTGCAATTTCGTTGTCGTACATGGCGCAGGGCCTTTCGGCCATGTGTTAGCGGAAAAATACAGGCTGACTGAAGGCATGAAGGGAAAGGAGAGCGTCAAAGGAATGTGCGAAACCCACGCCAGCATGGAAAAGCTGAACGCCATTGTTGTTGAAGAATTGAATAAAGCAGGCTTGAATGCTATGGCCTTCCAGCCCAGCACCGGAGTCATGAAGAACCGGAGATTGATTTCCTTTCCGATTGAATCATTGAAAGACTTGATTGCCTTAGGAATAACGCCAGTAGGCTACGGCGACGTTTTGGTGGACTTGGAAACAGGCTTGAACATCCTTTCAGGAGACCATTTGGTGCCTTACTTGGCTGTGAAACTGAAGGCCTCCAGGATTGTGATTGCAACAGACGTTTCAGGAATTTTTGACGGAGACCCTAAGAGAGATAAGAATGCCAAGCTGGTGAAAGAGATCACTAAAGAAAACTTTGGCAAGATTGAGGTCAGCGGCTCTAGAGGAGTTGACGTCACAGGAGGAATGAAGAGAAAAGTCCTGGAGCTTCTGGAAGTCGCCAGCCATGGAGTAACATCTCAAGTGGTCAGCGGAATAAAGCCTGGAGAATTGAAATCTGCGCTGCTGGGAAGAGAAGTCGGAACGATAATACATTAAACAAAATTTACAAGACTCTTGCAGGGCCTGCAATCTTGTATTCAACTGGCTTGTATTCAGCCAGCCTGCCTGAAAGCTTTCTCCTGTGCTTGTGCAAGGTGAACACATAGACGACGCTTGCTCCTGCAACATTCCAATAGCACTCTAATCCATCACCACGCCACTGCTCAATTTTATGGCAAAGTTCCAGCATCTTCTCCTTCCTCACAGTCAGCTCCAAACTTTCAAACATGCCGTGCACTTCCCTTGCATCGTCTTCCATCAGCTGCAGGCACCTAGAGAAATCCCTCTCAACCAGATGACTCTTGAATTCATGAAGCCTGCGTTCAACATCCAAAACCCTTTTCTTGTAGTGAGGATGCTGCACAATGTTCATGTGCAAGACATCAGCGTTGTATCTGGGGTAGTTGAATGGAACAGCATAGACCACAATGTCCCTCAGCTCCTCAGCGTGTAGCAGGGTTCTGGCATGCGGGCTGTGGCGGCTGAAGTAGTATTCGCTCAAGCCGCCGTAAAGGCTGCGGTATGCGGTTTCGCTACCGTGCCTGGCAATTTCATGTAATTGGCTTGCTGACAAACCCAAGTCTAAGAATTTGTTCAATGCAACTACCAGCGCAGCCGCCCCCGAGTCGCTGCTTCCGGAAAGTATTCCATGGTTCCTGGACAAAACCTTTAGATGACCCCCCCTTTCAGACTTCCTGCGCATCAAGTCGATTATCGAAGCCATACCCTTTCCCCGGCCGGTATGGAGAATCTTCCCGCCAACATGGAAGATGTCAATGTTTGACTCCGAGACCCTTGTCTCAGTCTTCACACTTTCATGCAAGTCAGTCAAAGCAACGCTTATGTGCCCGTGCATAGACACCCTGCCGGATTTGAAGCCTTCTGCAAAAATAATTGGAAGTCCGGGAAAGGCAAGTGCAGTAGAATGCTTCATGACATAATACCTTTAGAATAATTCGGGAAATATAAGAGCTTAAACCAATAATTCCGCCTATGATAAAAGCATTGATATTCGACTTTGACGGCACACTGGTAGACTTGTTTGACCAGCACTTGGAAGCGTTCCAAGAAGTTATTGAAAGAAAGTATGGCATTGAGTTCACGCGAGAAGACTTGGATGCAGGCTACGGAATGGTCGGCAAGGACATACTCGGCATGTTCTTCAAAAAACACAAGCTGAAAGTAGGGGATGAAGAACTGGAGGATGTTGCAAGAGAGAGAAGAAGGCTGGCGTTGGAGAAGATTGGTGTGGATGTCAAACTCCTGCCTGGAGCGGAAGAGCTGCTGGAGAACGCGAAAAAAAGGGGTTTGAAGATTGCAGTAGCGACATCCTGCTCCAGAGACGTCTGCGACAGGGTCTTTGAAATGCCAGTTTTCAGGGGAAAGCTGGATGCTGTGACAACAGGCTCGGAAGTCTCCAAAGGAAAACCAGACCCGGAAATATTCCTGAAGACTGCAAGAAAGCTTGACCTGAAGCCAAAAGAATGCGTCGTCTTTGAGGACTCAAGTTATGGCGTGCAGGCAGGCAAAAAGGCGGGCATGAAGGTGATTGCAGTGGCGACAGGACATGAGCCCAGGGAAAAACTGGCTAGAGAAAACCCGGACAAAATAGTAGGAAGCCTGCTGGAGTTTAAGATAGAGGACATCAGTGGGATGTGACTGCTGTATAACACTGCTTCTTCAGTTCGTCATCCCTGACTCGGTCGCAGAAGAATACGTCCTCGCTGGCTTTAGCATAGCACAAGTTCTTCTGGTCAAGGTCCTTCAAGACATCGCACTTGCACAACTCCAGCTCAATCTTGTGCGACTCAATAGAAGGCATAATTGACGCCAAAGTAGTGGTTGTGGAAGAATTTTCGCCCGGAGTGTTGTTGAACATCCCCAGGAAAAGGGTTAAAGCCACCAAAAGCTCCTTCATGCAAACTCTATTGGAAACTTGGTTTAAAAATAATCTAAAGCAAGCCAAAAACAGAAAACCCGTGAAAACCGAATCTTGGAAACCCGTGGAAACCGAATCTTGTCCCGAAGGATTCCCGCAAGGGAAAAAACCCGTGAAAACCATGGAAACTTGAAAACTTGTCCCCTCTGGGGATCCCCGTTAGGGGGAAACCCGTGGAAACTGGAAACAGAAAATAGATATTTAACGCCACCTTTTTAATAATTAGTCGATTGCCTGAACATGGAGGACACGCAAAAATACCTTAAGGGCATGGCAGACAAGCTGCAGCCAGTATTGTTGAGCTACTTCAAAGATGAAGAAAAGGCCATAAGGGAGATAATGGAGTATCCAGTCAAAGCCGGCGGCAAAAGAGTCAGGCCTATTGTCCTGCTGCTTGCAAACGAAATTGTTGGTGGAAACCCTGAGAAAGCCATGCCGGCAGCTGCTTCTGTTGAACTATTGCACACTTTCACATTGGTGCACGACGACATGATGGACCATGACATGGAAAGGCGCGGAAAGCCGACAGTGCACGCAGTCTGGGGTGACGAAATTGGCATCATTGCCGGAGACACCTTGTATTCAATCGCCTTCAAAGCAATGTCTGAGCTGAAAAAGAATGGTGTGTCTGACAGGCTGGTGATGAGGTCTTTTGAAGAGTTGATTAAAGCCAATTCGGAGCTCCATGAAGGCCAGATACTGGACATGCTTTACAGCAAAAAAGAGTGCGTAAGTGAGAGGGAGTATTTGAACATGATTGGGAAGAAAACTGGGGCATTGCTTGAAGCCTCACTGAGGATTGGCGCGATACTTGGAGGGGGAAGCGACAAAGAAGTCGGCGCTCTGGGGGAATTCGGATGGGGCCTTGGCCTGGCGTTCCAGATTAAGGATGATATTCTCGGGCTGACTGCAGACGAAAAGGAGCTTGGAAAGCCTGTGGGTTCTGACATCTGCGAGGGCAAGAAAAGCCTGCCTGTGTTGCACGCAATCGAGCATGCCAGTGGAAAAGACAGGGAGAAGCTGCTTGCAATACTCAACAAAAAGAGTTCATGCGACTTGGTGGAGTCCATGCGCATAATAAAGGAGACTAGATCAATAGATTACTCAAAGAAGAAGCTTGAGTCTTTGACGTCAAAGGCTAAGAAGCGACTTGAGATATTCAAAGACTGTAAGACCAAGGAGAGACTGCTGAACATTGCAGACTTCCTCATAGAAAGAAGGTTTTAGGAAAGATGATTGCAGAGAGAAAAGAAGACCATTTGGACATATGCATGAGGGAAAAAGTCGAGGCCAGGAAAACAGGGCTGGACGAGATAAGGCTTTCTTATGAAGCCCTGCCTGAACTGGACTTTGAGAAGATTAATACTGAAGTAAAATTTCTTGGAAAAAAGCTGAAATTTCCAGTAGTGATAAACGCGATGACCGGCGGCACAAGAAGCGCAACCAAAATAAACAGAGACATTGCAGAAGTCGCGCAGGAATACGGCATCGGCATGGGTGTTGGAAGCCAGAGAGCCGCAATAGAATCCAGAGAACTAGAGGAAACCTTCAGAGTCAAGGACTCGGCTCCAGAGCTCCCCCTGTTAATAGCAAACCTTGGGGCAGTGCAGCTGAACTACGGCTACGGGCTTAAGGAATGTAGGAAAGCAATAGATATGATTCAGGCTGACGCACTGGCATTGCACATCAACCCGCTGCAAGAAATCTTGCAGCCTGAAGGCGACAAAAACTTCAGCAACCTGATTCAGAAGATAAACAAGATTTCCATACAGCTTGGAAAGCCGGTGATAGCGAAATGCGTCGGGGAAGGCATTTCAG
>VGJA01000020.1 GCA_016867655.1 Candidatus Altarchaeales archaeon
AGAGCTGTTGAGGCAGACTGCGCCAAAACACAAGCTCAACATAGAGCAGAAGAAAAAGCTTAAAGAAAAGATTGGGGAGATTAGAAAAGCCCTGGAAGCTTTGGAGAAGTTAGAGTGAAAGTCACTGAAAACCTGGAGCTTAGAGATAGGGAAGAGGACTGCATAAACATCAATCCACTGCAGGCTGCTGGAAGAACTTATCCTGAAACGCGCATGGCAGTCGACTCCTATGTGGACGGCTACAGCGTTTGCGACTGGTGCGCAGGAGCCTTGTGCAAGATGGAAAAGCCTCCAGTGAAAAGCTTTCTTGAAGAAGTTTCAGCCTTCCTGAACATGGACCAGACGATACTTACAAACGGCTGCCGGGAAGCTAAATACTCAGTCCTGCATGCGATAACAAACCCTGGAGACGCTGTTGTGATAGACGGAAACAAGCACTATACGACTTATGTGGCGTGCGAAAGAGCCAGAGTCAAGATTTACGAAGTCGCAAGCAATGGAAGCCCCGAATACAAGATAAACCCTGAAGACTACGGCAAAGTCTTTGAGCAGGTGAAAAAGGAAACCGGGAAAATGCCAAAACTTGCGATACTCACTCACGTTGACGGCAGCTATGGAAATGTCGTTGACGCCAAAAAGGTTGCAGACGTCTGCAAACAGCATAACGTTCCGTTCCTGTTGAACACAGCCTACTCTTCAGGCAGAATGCCAGTTGACGGAAAAAAGATTGGCGCAGACTTCATTACTGCGAGCTGCCATAAAGGATGGGCTGCTGGAGGAGGAAACATCGGCCTGCTCAGCGTGACTGAAAAATGGGTTAAAGACGTGTTCGCGCCTTCAGCCAAATATGGAGTAAAGCCATTGGAGATAATCGGCTGTTCAACAAGAGGTTCTGCAACGCTTGCATTGATGGCAAGCTTTCCAAGGGTTAGGGAAAGAGTGAAGCACTGGGATAAGGAGGTTGAAAACTCAAGGTGGATTGTTAAACAGCTTGAGGAAGCGGGCATAAGAAAGCTTGGGGTGAAGCCTAGCGAGCACGACTTGAATTTCTTTGAAAGCGACATACTCTACAAGATTTCCGAAAAACACAAGAAAAAGAACTTCTACCTCTACTATGAGCTGAAAGATAGGGGCATTGTTGGAATAAAGGCTGGGTTGACGAAAAACTTCAAATTCTCAACCTACGGGAAGACTAGAGAGCAGGTGGAACACATAGCCTGGGCCTTCAAAGACATTGCGGAAAAGTTTGGGTGAGATTTTTATTGCCTTAAGTTAATTAATATGTCTGAAAAAGGAGTTGTTTAGAAATGAAAGTTCTTACAGATGCAACATTTGACAAGGAAGTAAGCGAAAACAAGCTGGTTTTGGTGGACTTTTGGGCTGAATGGTGTGCACCCTGTAGGATGCTGGCGCCAGTCTTGGAGGAGGTAAGCGGGGAATACGACAGCAAGGTGGCGTTCGCGAAACTGGACATAAGCCAAAATAAGGGCACTGCAGGGAAGTTCAAGATAACCGCGATACCAACGATAATACTGTTCAAAGGCGGCAAGCAGGTCAACTCGATAATCGGAGCGGTCTCAAAGGAAAAGATAAAGGGCATGATAAACGAACACTTGGTGTGAGGTCCGTTTTTACCAACCAATAGAGGGGATGGAGATGAGAGAACCCTATGAAATTCTGAAAAAAATCAAGGAGAAAAAGCCTTTAGTGCATCACATAACCAACTGGGTGACGATATATGACTGCGCTAATATTGTAAGGGCTTTCGGAGCACTGCCTGTGATGGCTCACGCAGTGGAAGAAGCTTCAGAGATGACTAAGATAGCTTCCACCTTGGTTTTGAACATAGGCACGCTGACTCCAGAGCTTGTGGACACTATGATTGTCGCCGGCAGGCAGGCCAACAAAAAGAAAATTCCGGTAATATTGGATGCTGTCGGGGCTGGAGCAACACGACTTAGAACTGAAAGCACGTTGAAAATACTTAGGAAAATAAAGGTAGATGTCCTAAAGGGCAATGCAGGCGAAATTGCAACAATAGCAGGAGCTGAAGCCGAAGTCAAAGGTGTGGAATCCATGGGCGTCAAAGGAAGCATACAGGAGATTGCATGCAATCTTGCAAGAAAAGAAAAAAACGTTGTGGTGGTGACAGGAAAAGAAGATGTAATAACAGACGGCAAGAGAACATATATCGTCAAAAACGGACACGCGATGATGGGCTCCATAGTAGGCACAGGCTGCATGGCAGCCTCAGTAATCGGAGCATTCTGCGGAGTGGAAAAAGACTATGCCAAAGCGGCTGCAGCAGCCTTAAGCTGCTTCGGAATAGCAGGGGAACTGGCAGCTAAAAAAGCCAAAGGACCCGGAACGTTCAAAGAACAATTCTACGACGAAACCTACAACCTGGACGAAAAAAAGATAAACAAAATGATGAAAATCAAGTTTGAGATTTCATCAGAGAGAAGGTGAAGGCCACGCCATTTGGAAGGTTTTCAACTTCTATTGAACCGCCATTCTGGACAACAAGCTCGTGCACGCTCTTTAATCCAAGGCCCCAACCAGACTCCTTTTCTGAATGTCCAATGCCACTGAACAACAAAGGGATTTTTTCTTCAGGAATGGGATCTCCTGTGTTGAAAACCCTGACCTTCAACTGCATGCTCCCTTCCTCAAAAGAAATTCTCACTTCCCCGCCAGGCTTCGGCTTGACATGATCCAAAGCGTTTGTAGTGAGATTCTGCATAATCCTGACTAAACTGTCAGGCACCACAACAACAGAAGGCAATCTTTCAGGCAAATCCAAAACAAAATTTATTCCCTCCTCCTTAGCCCTTATGGCAGAAAGCTGGACTGAACTATCCATCAAACCCTTTACCATCCCGCCCACAGCCTCAGGAGGCAAACCATGCTCGATAACTTCCCGCGAGTCATTTATCCTACGCTCCATAGTCAAAACTGAAGGTACGACAACCCCTAAATGCTCGACTACTGAATCCAACGCCTTTTGGTCATACTGTGTGATGGGAACGTCCCGCTTGAGCTTTTCAATCACGGGAGTTAGCTTCATTAAGGCAAGTCTTGAAAACCCGCCAATAGTAATTAAGGGTGTTTTAACGTCATGCAAAACCAGCTCGGCAAGCGCTCTCAAATGCATGTGAGCTTCCGCATTCTCTATCGCAATATCTGCCCTGGTTGCCAAAGCCATTAGGAATTCAACATCTCCCTGGCTCCAACTTTCCTTGTTGTAAACCCTCAAGTCACCCCTCTGCAGCGGTAGGGCCACTAGAGAAAAAATGCCTCGTTCGTCAGCATGCTTTCTTGATATTAAGCCTTCTGCAACAGCTTTTTCAAAGGAGCCGTCTGACCTCCCTAAGACCACTGGACCTTTAGAATCAACCATTTTCTGCCACAATGGGCTTGCAGGCCCGACAGCTTCCTTAAGACTTTCAAGCTGCTGTGGAGTCCAACCGCCTTCCTCTGCCGAAGCGCCACCTCCAACAACCTTGACAACCTTGTCTCCTTCAACCAATCTCACCGCAGCCTTCGGCGCTTTTTTATCACCCTTCCAAACTCCCGAAAGCCTTGAAGCCCCATCACAAATCTTTTTTAGAATATTGTCAAGGTCTAATCCTCTGAGAATGTCCCTGTCGATGTCTTCAAGCATCCTCTGTCTTGTGACATCAGCTATCTCAACCAAGACGCCAACAATCTGATTGCTGTCAGGCGACCTTAAAGCAGAATAAGAAAGGTTTTGCACTACAGCACCACGCCTTTCAGAAATGTGTTCCACACCCGGCGTGTCAACACGCTTTCCAGTGGACAATACCCTCGGTATTATTTCCATCCTCCTTTTTCCTTCAGGAGCGCTGACAACCTCGTCATACCTCCTTCCAACAACTTGGTCTGCAGGCCTGCCCCACTGCTCAAGCTCCCTACCAGTGTAAAATCTAACTTTTCCATCTCTGTCAACTCCAATTGCAGCATGCCTGTAATCCCTGAAAGCACTTTCAAACCACTGGAAAAGCCGTTCTTCTGTTAGTTCAAACGGCCTGTCCAATTCAGGATGCTCTGGCTGTTTTCTCTCACCACCGGAGGAACCCACTATTTTTTCGCCCATATGCTTAATACTCCGCATTTTGCGTTAAAAAAGTCTAAAACACATTAAAGACTACAATGAAGCTGAGGGGTTTTTATTTCATCACAGACAGCAAACTTTCAAGGAAAACCAATGTGGAAGACGTCAAGTCTGCCGTAAAAGGGGGTGCGAAGATAGTTCAATACAGGGAGAAGGGCAAGAATTTGGCTGACTTTCTGATTGAAGCCTTTGAGCTGAAGAAGATTTGCAATGGAAAAGGGGTTTTGTTTTTGATTAACGATAGTGTGTCTGCCTGCTTGCTTACAGATGCTGACGGCGTTCACCTTGGGCAAGAGGACATGCCATTGGAAACTGCAAGAAATATTCTTGGCAAAGAAAAGGTTATTGGAGTGACAGCCCACAATGTTGAAGAAGCAGTTGAGTCAGAAAGAAACGGGACTGACTATTTGGGTTTAAGCCCGATTTTCCACACCAACACGAAGTTGGATGCGGGGCCTGCCGCAGGATTGCAATTAATAAGAGACGTTAAGAAAAAGGTTAAGATTCCGTGCGCTGCCATAGGCGGTATAAACGAAAGCAACGTGGATTCGGTGATTCAAACCGGAGCAGACATGGTTTCGGCGATTTCAGCAACTGTTGCAAAAGACAGCGTGGAAAAGGCGGTTAAATTCTTTGCAGACAAATTTGGTAAGACAGAATGACTTCGGTGAAAGAACTGGGGGGGGAGTTCGCGTTGATTGACTTGATAGCCAGAACGCTCGGCAAAAGTAAGGATAAAAGCGTTGTTGCAGGAATTGGAGACGACACGGCAGTTGTAGACTTTGATGAAAAGCATTACATGCTTTTGACAGTGGACATGCTGGTTGAAGGAGACCACTTCAGCAGGAAATGGAGCACTGCAAAACAGATTGGCATGAAGGCCATGGAAATAAATGTCTCGGACATAGCAGCCATGGGAGGGTTTCCAAAGTATGCATTGGTTTCAATCTCGCTTCCAGAATACGTCACAGTAGAATACGTCAAAGAAATGTATTCAGGCATGAAATCCATCGCAAAGAAGCATAATTTCAGCATAATCGGAGGGAACACAACTCACGGAGAAAAACTGGTGATAGACGTTGTCGTCATAGGTTTGGTTGAAAAAGAAAGACTATGCCTGAGGTCTAACGCAAAAGTCGGGGACTTAATCTGCGTCACAGGAAACCTGGGTAAAAGCACTGCAGGCTTGGAAACATTGAAAGCAGGCTTGAAAGGAAATGTGAAAGACCACTTGGAACCTGAATGCAGGCTGAAAGAAGCCAGAATAATTTCAAAGCATGCGAACGCAATGATAGACGTTTCAGACGGTCTAGCTTCTGAAGTAAAACACATCTGCGAGATGAGCCAGACAGGCGCAACAGTGGAAAAGAAAAAAATACCAATCTCCAGAAACACGTTCAATCTTGCAGGCAAGCTGAAAAAAGACGCCTATGATTTTGCCCTGCACGGAGGAGAAGACTTCGAACTCGTATTCACAATACCAAAAAACAAGCTGAAAAAAATAAAGACAAAATGCCCAATCACAGTAGTCGGAAAAATAACAAGCAAAAAACAAGGAGTGTGGTTGGTAGATGGAAAACTTGAAAACCACAAAACAAAACCCGCCAAAACCACAAAACAAAACCGAAAACAGAAAACCCCACTCGGCGGAGGCTACGACCACTTCAAACAGTTTTAAACTTGAACTGGTTTATTGTTAACAAACAAGATGATACAGAATGTAAAGAAAAGTCATCTGACTCCTGAAGAAGTTGAGCTCTCCCCTCTTGGGTGGTTCACACTAAGAACGGTATTGCGGCTATTGAGGCGGTTCCCCTTAAAGAACGCAGTGTGGTGGATGACTTGCTTTGGAGGACTGGAGGCCGAGCTGCAGAGCCTATAGTTAAATTTGGCTCTCATGCAGTAAGAGCCCTGCAGGACACATATAGCCCTGAAGCCAGGCAAACAGTCATAGATGCCCTGAACGAACCGGGAGATTTTCCAGAGAAAACGCTGGCCGCCATCAAAGACGACGACAAGAGAACTGTTTTTGAGAGAGTAGGCGTTATTGCAAAGAGACATGGCATAGAAGGAATCAGAGCAATAGTGAAATATGGAGACAAAGCCCGTCACATAATCCACCACTACGAGCAACCTGACATAGCACGCCTTTTGCTTGAACACGGCGATGAACTGATTCCAAAAATTGAGGCATTTGAAGCACAACTCGCCAAAACTTATGTAGGCACTACAAAAAACAGCACAACTTATGAGATAAGGCAGGAGCCTAGATGGCGCTTCCCAGACACTGCGGTCTTTGAAGGCAATTACCTGGTCTTAGAATACCCAAAAGGCTCTGAAGCAAAAACCGAATATGGAAAAAGAAAAAATGACCGATACTTGCTTAAAACAGACGGGACAAAGATACTGACAATACAGGGAGCAACCCATGAATTTGTATATGGCAAACCACAAGCTTTCGATGAAGCAAAAAAAGACTTTGGAAGACATCCAGTGGAAATCCTCGTCGACCACTTCATCAGAACGGCACTGCCACTCCACGCAATGGGGATACAAGTTAAGATAAGCATATCTGGAGCGGGAGAAACCCAAAAGATGATAACAAAACGCAATTACTTCAACGAAGACAACACCCTAAACCCAGAAGCAGAACGCGTGAAACGAATTATAGAACAATGGGGTAAGGGACATTAAGCGTATTTCTTGACCCCTCGCCCATCATGGGCTCGGGATGAAGTCACCTGTATGACTTCACAATCCCGCTCAACTGTTTGAACTCTTTTTCCTTGGAGTTGTCTAAAAGCTGGAAGAGTATCATTTCGCTTGAAGCCATAAAGCAGCCCGAGTGCATCAAACGCTTTACAGCAACATCCAAGTCAGACTTGTGTATCGAAGAAACGCAGTCCACTGGAATGTGAACGTTAAATCCTTTTGAAAGAGCATCCAACGCAGTCTTGAACACGCACACGTGCGCTTCAATGCCGACCAAGACAATGTTCTTCCTCTTTAGTTTCTTCAGTTCTTTAACAAAATTCTTGTCTCCAAAACAGCTGAAAGAATTTTTTTCAACAGGCTTGAATTTACCTAAAGATTGTTTGACTTCGCTTACTGTAGTGCCTAACCCAGCGGGATACTGCTCAGTCACAACAACAGGCACATTCAAAACCCTGAATCCTTCAACAATCTTTCTCACATTCCTGACAACACGGTCAAACTCAAAAACAACAGGCCTGAATTTTTCCTGAACGTCAACCACAATCAAAACCGTATCATTCCTGTCTAAAAAACCCAGTTTTTGCTTCATTTCTTCCCTTCAACAGCCTCCAAACGCTTCCTAAAAGCCTTGTCAGACAGCAACCTTTTCGTGTACTCGCCATCATCATCCAAACTGGACAGCTCGTTCACGGAATAATGACCTTCCTCAACCAAACGCTCCAAACCATACCTTAAAAAAACCTTGGCAAAGTCGTTGCCGTCAACAACCTTGACAGGCTTCTTCTTGCTTTCTCCTGCAGTCATGGCGAAAAACATATAGAGAATAGGCAATATTTAATTCGCAGGCAAGTCACCCACACGTCAATCAGAAAGACACTTGCAGGTTTCTGGGCAACACTTTTTGCCGGCCTGCTTGCAGGGAACAGCAGGAATCTTTTTGGCAGAATTCCCGGGGTCACACTCCTCGGGACTATCCACAAAACCATCCCCGCAATAAGGAGTCCTAATTACTCTAGTAGTTGTAGTGGTGGAGGTGGTAGTAGTTGTGGTGGATGAAACAGCAAACTCTATCGTAATGTTCAACTTCTGTATTTCCACAAAAACCATGGTAGTTGAAGTGGATGTAGATGTTGTGGTTGAGGTGGTTGAGCTGGTAGTAGTGGTTGACTCAGGAAGATAACCAAAAACCCAGGTGGAATTGCGCAAATAAAGAGAAGGACCGCCAAAAGGAGACTCACAAATAACACAACCACACGCCAAAACCAACAAAGCAAAAACCAACAACACACGCATAATACCCTATTGAAAAACCAAGACTAAAAAAGGCTTGCCGCTGGGGGGATTTTCCCCTAACAGGGATTTCACTCTAGGAGGGTTGTGTGATGGGAGTATGTACTGAATTTTTGGAAATTAGTTGGGTTATAACCTTTTTAAATACCGAAGTTAATTAGATTACCATGGAAAAAGAGTACATAGAAAGGCTCATCCACGAATACAACCCTCAGCTAACAGGAAAAAAAACAGAATTGCCAGCCTTCAAAAGACACCTGTATCCAGAACTAATCAAATGGATTAAGAAAAAACAGATAATGGCAATAACCGGCCTAAGAAGGGTTGGAAAAACAACGCTAATGAAACAACTCATGGAAGAACTTGATAATCCGGTTTTCTTTTCATTCGACGAGGAAGAAACACAAACAAAAGAAGTACTCCTATTTGTTATAGATTATTTCATAAACAACCTGAAATCCAAGTGCATCCTCCTGGATGAAATACAGTATGTCAGAGACTGGCAGGGTGTATTAAAAAGACACTACGACACAAAAAACATCAAGTTTATCATTTCCGGCTCAGAATCCCTAGAGCTGAGAAAAGCCAAAGAAAGCCTTGCAGGCAGGATTATAACCTTCAGGCTGGAACCGCTCAATTTCAGAGAATACCTTGAACTCAGAGGAAAAGAGATAGAGATAAAACACATGAAAGAAGACTACGCAAAAATGCTAACCGAAAAAGAGTTTTTTGAATTTGAATTCACCAACTACCTCTACTGTGGGGGATTCCCAGAGATAATCAACGAAACAGACGAAGACATAATACGGAAATACATAAACGAACTCATAGTCAAGAAAATCATCTACCGCGACATCCCGCAAATCTTCGAGGTAAAAAGAAAAGACCTCCTCTACGCACTATTCAGGTACATATGCAACAACTCAGCCAACCTCTTTGAAATAAAAAACCTGTGCACCACACTCAAAGCAGACTACGAGACCATAACAAACTACCTACTCTACCTGCAGGAAGCATTCCTAGTGAAAATCTCGGAAGTACACGCAAAAGGCGTGGCAAAAAGGCTTAGAAGAAACAAAAAGATCTACATCACCCATCCGTCAATCGCATTTGCCGTGCTAAACTACAAAAAAGAAATGCTGATGGAAAAAATCCTGGGACAATACGTCGAAAGCCTGTTCGGAAAAGACTCCTTCTGGCGCGACAAACACAAAAACGAAGTAGACATAGTACTTCAAGGAAGACCAATCGAAGTAAAATACACAAACAACATAACCAAAGAAGACACCAAAAGCGTCCTCAGATTCATGAACACCTTCAAAACAAAAGAAGCAACCATCATAACAAAAAACACATTCAAAGAAGAAACAACAGAAGACAAAAAAATCCTCTACATACCAGCATGGTACTACGCACTACAACCAAACTAACCATCAAAATAACCACAATAAAGGTTACAACAACCATAATCCAAATTACAAAGAAAAAGGTTTGCCGCCGGGGGGAACACCACCATTCACTTAAATCCCCCAAGCTGGATAGCTATTTAACATTAAAATATAAAGCTAAAGCTATTGAACTTGGGGGATATTACCATAAAAGGGGGGACAACCATACTCATGATGAGTTAACCAGCAAATTGTTTTCTGGGAGTCTAAATAACATATTGATTGATAACTTTGGTCTTGTATTTTTTTACAGATAGTATCATTACCGAATAAGACAGCAAGTTCGTGATAGCAATAATATTTGTTCTTTTTGTCTTGGATAATATCGCATTTACTCAAATCTTTTTGGGTTTCAGCATAACACAAATTCATAATATCTGCCCCCCGGATAGCTTCACAGTTTACTGGACTGTACATTGCTAACGCGAGGTAATAATAACACATATCTTTAGAACTTTGGTCTGACATTTTATCACATACTTTCGTGTTATTAAATGCTAGAGCGAAAGCCTGATAACATCCCTCTATATTAGCATTACTTGATGATAGTTTACATATGTTCTGGTCAGGGATAACTAAAGCTACGCTACTATAACACAAATCTCGTGGGTAATTATCTTTTATTTTTTCGCAT
>VGJA01000021.1 GCA_016867655.1 Candidatus Altarchaeales archaeon
AAAGGTTGGTTAAGGTTGATGATAGATGGTCAACCAACCCCAACCAGACAAAAACCTGCTTTACTTTGCCTTCTCTTTCGGCTCTTTAGAGTCCTTAATCCCGTCGGTAGTAACCTCGAAAACACACTCGCCTTCAGGCATGTTGGGACTGTCTATCAAGGCTGCAATCCTCTTGGTGCCCTTGCTCTTCCTCAAGTAGACTCTGAAAGTGGAATGATGTCCGACAATGTTTCCTCCGACTGGAGAAGTCGGGTCTCCAAACAATATGTCTGGCCTCGACATGACTTGGTTTGTGACTATTACTGCAGCGTTGTGCAAGTCAGCTATCTTTCTTTGTAATACATGCATATGCCTGTTCAGCTTCTGCTGTCGGTCTGCCAATGTTCCTCTGCCTGTGTATTCAGCCCTGAAGTGGGCAACCAAAGAATCGACTACCACAATCTTGACATTCTTTTCCTTGACTATTTCAGCAGCTTTTTCCGCCAACAACATCTGGTGGTCGGAATTGTAAGCTCTTGCTATCTGAATGTTGCCTAAAACCTCGTTTGGGTCTAATTTCACAGCCTTGGCCATCTGCTGTATTCTGTCAGGCCTGAAAGTGTTTTCAGTGTCAATATACACTGCGCCGCCCCCCAAACCGCCTTTTTCCACCGGAAGCTGGACGTTGACCGCCAGCTGGTGCCCTAACTGGGTTTTTCCTGAACCGAATTTTCCGAACAACTCGGTTATGGCCTGAGTTTCTATTCCACCGCCAAACAATGCGTCAAGTTCCTTGCTCCCCGTCGTCAGTTTACCAACTTGCTTTCTTTTTTCCAAGAAGTCAAGCCCTGATTCAAAACCCATCTGCAGTGATTGTCTTGCAGAGGCGACTATCTTCTGGGCTGCCGCCTCGGTCAAACCGATGTCCTTGAGCTCCCCTATTGATGCAGCTGCTATGGCTTCTATGTTGTCATAGCCCGCTTCCTTGAGTTTTTCCGCGATTGCCTCGCCTACCCCATCTAAATCTTCTAGTTCCATTTTTCGAAACACTTGGTTTTGTAAGTATAACTTTCTGTAGAAGGGTTTAAAAAGCTTAGCCTATTATTTTTCTCATCCTCTCTACCACTTCATTCCTCTGGGCACTAGGAACCAAAGAATGCTCCAAAACATCAATAAGAGTCTTAGCAGTAACGATTTCTATCTTGCCCTCATAGTTCTTCTCAAGAAAAATGTCATTCTTGTTGCTCTCAGGAATAATCACCTTTTTCAAGCCCGCATCTATGGCAGCCTCAATCTTCTGCGTCACCCCTCCAACCGGAAGCACCTCCCCTCTGACAGTAAGCGAACCAGTCATGCCAACATCCTGCCTTACTGGAGCTTCCTCTATCGCAGATATCACAGCAGCAGCAACGCTCACAGAAGCCGAGTCGCCCTCAACACCCTCATAAGTCTGCAAAAACTGGATATGAATATCATTGTTTGAAATGTCCTTCCCAGACACCTTCTTGAACAAAGCAGACACGTTTGTCACAGCCTCTTTTGCGATTTCACCGAGTTTTCCTGTCGCAAAAATGGTTCCGCTCCTCTTGCTCTGAGCCGGAGCAACCTCTGAAACTATTGGAAGAACGGTGCCGCCCTCTCCTATGACAGCCAAACCATTAACGCGCCCCACTTTAGTACCATCAGTTATGAGAACATTATGCTCCTTCTTCTTCTCCAACAGCAAATCTGAAAACTGCTGCTCAAGCGTTCTGGCAGACTTTT
This sequence comes from Candidatus Altarchaeales archaeon, assembly GCA_016867655.1. Taxonomy (GTDB): domain Archaea; phylum Altiarchaeota; class Altiarchaeia; order IMC4; family SCGC-AAA252-I15; genus VGJA01. The sequence goes on from VGJA01000021.1 coordinate 1,744, forward strand.
TACCCTCAAAAACGTCTTCCCTCGTCACATAACCATGTTTCTTCTCTATTGCAATATCTCCAGCAGCCCTTATCAAACCGCCAAGCTCGCGGAATTTCACAGTAAGCTTCCCGTGTGTTCCAGCCTTCCGCCTTGCCTCCCTAATAATCTCCTCAACCGCCTCCTTTTTGAAATGCGGTATCTTGCCGTCTTTGACAATCTCTTGAGCCACAAACTGGACCAATTTTTTCCGGTTCAGCTCGTTGTCCTTAATCATATTGCTCATGTGAACCTCGTAACCGTAACCGCGTATTCTGGAACGCAACGCAGGGTGCATCTGCTCTATGACGCTCAAATTCCCTGAAGCAACCAAAATGAAGTCACACGGTGCAGGGTCTGTCATCACCATCGCGCCGCTGGACATCTCGCTCCTGCCTGTTATCGCAAGCTTCTTCTCCTGCATCGCAGTCAACAAATCCTGCTGCGACTTGCCCAACGCGCCAACCTCGTCTATATACAGAACTCCCTTGTTGGCCTTATGAATCAAACCCGCGACAACCCTCAAGTGCGCAGGCGTCCCCAAGCCGCCCGTTTGCAATGGATCATGCTTGACGTCTCCAAGCAAGGCGCCAGCGTGCGCGCCGGTGCCGTCAAAGAATGGTGCTGTCTTGTGGCCTGCATTGTCAACTATGACTCTCGGAACATTGCCCCCTTTTCCAAACATCATTGACCTGATGTTCAGCCCGAACAACATGAACAACAGTATCCCAAAGACTATCAGCGCGGTTGCAACGCTGCCTTCAATAATCTTTAGGAAATAACCTATCAAAGTGACGAGGATTATGAAAAAAGGCAGGAACATTCCTCTGCCGCCTTTCTCCTGGTCTTGAGCGGCCTCTTTGTCTTTTTCAGTTTTCACAGTCTTTCTTCCTTCTCCTGCTTTCATCACAACAATCTTGGGGCTGTTTTCATCCTCAGGATTTGGTGTTGAAAGAATGTCCGGCAGTTCCTCGCAGGGAAGTAGTTCAGCCATGGCTTTAGCAAGCATGCTTTTCCCGGTTCCAGGCTCGCCTATGAGCAAAACATGCCTTCTTTGAGTTGCAGCCTTCTTTATTATCTCAACCGCCTTTTCCTGGCCAATCACTTGGTCAATCAGTTTTTCAGGAACCTTAATTTGGTCTGTAGTCTCAAAGGAACTCCAACTGTTCATGTCAGCTATGTCCAACTTTCCATCAGGCTTCTTCTCAACCCCAGACGACCCCTTTTTGTCTTTCACAGTAGTGTATCAAAATGGGATTAACAGGTTAAAATCACTTGTTCATGTGACGTTTCTTAAACTTGAGTATTTGCTCGCGAACTGCTCTGTCAAACTGCCATCCTGCATTAAGCTTATCTGCTAGCTCTTGTATCATTGCATCGCGCGACACTTCACTGTCTCCTGAAGTGAAGAAACTGCCTCCTCTATCAGGACTCTGGTATATTCTGCCAAAAGATGTCTGCTGTGACGGTCTTTTGAACCAAGTTCCACGGACGTATGGTTTGCCTGGATGTAGTCAACAACGTCTGCAGGAGTTATGCTCAAGCCAGCGCCAGTATCAGCTTCCTTTGCAGCATCAGCCGGCTCAACAGTCTTTTTCGGCTCACCAGCCTTAGGTTGCCTTCTGAAGAACCTGAAAATATCCATTTACAGAAGAATATTTGATTGAACCATAAAAAGATGCTGTAACCTACCAGAATATTTCAACGTCATCTGTGCGCTGATTAGGCTTTACTACGGTGTCTTCAATCTTCATTCTGACGCCGTTTTCATACTCCAAGCTTGCCAGCATTGCAATCATCGCGCCGTTGTCGCTGCAAAAGCCCTTTGGGACAGAGAATTTGGCGTCATGCTCCACTGCCATCAAGTTCAGCATTTCGCAAAGCCTTGAGTTGTTGCCCACTCCTCCAGTGAGGATTACTTCATCTGCATTCAAGTGTGCAAGCGCTCTTTCAGTCACCTCGCACAGCATTGCAAAAGAAGTCTCCTGCAGGCTATAGCAGATGTCTTCAAGAGGAATCCCTACCTTAAACTTGCTGACAGCGTTGGTAAGAACTCCTGAAAAACTCAAGTCGGTTCCTTTCACAGTATACGGCAGTTCGATGTAATTCCTGCCTTGCCTGGCAAGAGCTTCAATCTTCGGGCCTGCAGGATGCTTCAAACCCGTTTCCCTTCCAAACTTGTCCAGCATGTTGCCTATTCCAACGTCCAAAGTTTCGCCGAAAATGCGGTAGCGGCCTTCCTTCAACTCCAGTATCTGAGTGTTAGCTCCTGAAACATACAAAACCAATGGGTTTTTGAAGCCTGACATTATTTTTCCGACAGCAATGTGCGCTACACAATGATTAACTCCAAGAATCGGCTTTTTGTGCTTTAACGCAAGAACCCTGGCCCCGGTGGCTGCAGTCCTCAAACAAGGGCCCAATCCAGGTCCTTGAGAGAATGAAATCAAGTCAACTTCTTTGAATGAGATGCCTGCCTTGCCGAGAGCTTCTTCAACCACCGCATTCATATTTTCGCCCAAAAATTGGGACGCATCCCTAGGGTGAATGCCAGCGCCTTCCGGAGGCTGATAAGTCTTCCTGACGTCTGAAAGAACTTTGCTAGTGTCCTTCACTATGCCGACGCCCATCGTGTGGGCGGTGCCTTCAACACCCAGAACAATCATCAGAATAGCTATGAGACTTGATGATTTTATTTAGTTTACAAGGCCTATTGTTATACCGTGAAACTGGTTGTTTTAGGGACACTGGCTTTTGACAGCATTGAGACGCCCTTTGGCAGGGTGGAAAACGTGATTGGCGGGTCTGCAACATACTTTTCACTGGCAGCCAGGAATTTCTCGGAAGTGGGAGTAATAAGCGTTGTTGGAAAAGACTTTGACGTAAAACACCTGGACTTCCTGAAGAGAAAGAAGATTGATGTCACTGGAGTTGAAAAAACTGAAGGAAAAACCTTCAGATGGCAGGGTTACTATGAATACGACATGGCTCAGGCGCACACACTGAAGACGGAACTGAACGTCCTGCAGGACTTCAAGCCTAAAATACCGAAGAATTATGAGAAATGCAAATATCTCTTCCTTGCTAACACGGACCCTGAAATCCAGCTGGAAACCCTGGAGAAAATTAAACCGGAGCATTCGTTCTGCGACACGATGAATTACTGGATAGAGCACAAGAAGAAAGAGTTGACTGAACTGTTGAAGAAAGTTGATGGCGTTTTCATGAATGAAGGGGAAGCCAGAGAATACTGCAAGACACCCAACTTGATAGCTGCAGGAAGAAAGCTTTTAAATTTGGGGGTGGAAAAAGTGGTGATCAAAAAAGGCGAGTCCGGAGCAATCTTCATGTCAGACAAAGAATTCTTCTCGGCGCCAGCCTACCCGCTGGAAGTTGTGAAAGACCCCACGGGGGCAGGCGACAGCTTTGCAGGAGGCACCATTGGTCATCTGGCCAAACACGGCAGTTTCACAGACGATTGGATAAAAAAATCCATGGTCTGCGGCAGCGTAATATCCTCCTATGTCGTGGAAGACTTTGGCATAGAAAGCTACAGAAAACTAAATCACAGAGACATACAAAAAAGATACAACACATTCAAAAAAATAGTCGCCTTCGACCACAAAATCTGAATCGACCGAAAGATTGTTTGTTTGCAGGAGTTATAGCACTGGAATTTAATATTCGTAGTGATACAAAAGTGAATAGTATCGGTGTATTCGATTTTCACATGAAAACATACAAAAATTAGTTTCCAGTGCTATAATAATTATTAATCTAATTTATCTTTTGGGATGAAGTTCATTGGCGGCAGTAAAATAAGGCTGGACAGGGTTTTAAGCGAATTGGATAAACGTGTTTTGTCTTTCACAAGGATACTGGAAAGACATGTTGAATACGTCATCGTCAGCGGTTATGTTTCTATTTTGTTTGGCAGGGCCCGCGCGACCGAAGACGTGGATATATTTGTCAAGAGATTAAGTGAAAAGAAATTTGCCATGTTGTATGAGAATTTGCTGGATAAAGGCTACTGGTGCCTCAATGCAGAAGATTTCGGTGAAGTTTACTCATACCTGCGTGACGGCCTGGCTGTCAGGTTTGCCTTGAAAGGCGAGGTGATACCCAACTTTGAGGTAAAATTTGCCGGAAAGAGGAGTGCAAAAGAAGCCATTGAGAATCCGCTTTCTGTTGTGTTAAGGAAGGGCGTATTGAAGATTTCACCGCTTGAACAGCAGATGGCCTTCAAGAGATACTTCCTCAAATCGCAGAAGGACTTGGAGGATGCGAAACACATTGAGGGGGTGTTTAGGGAACATTTGGATGAGAAGAAAATTAAGAGGTATCGGAAACTCATTGAAGATGAAAAAACTTAAGCCAGAGGGGGATAACACCAAAGAGAGGAATAATTTTGTGGAATACTGGGCCGAATATGTGAGAACCCACTCCGATTTAGAATGGAGCAGGCAACAGAACATAGTCATAAATGGTCAAATCAAAAATTCTGGAAACTTTCACAGAAAACCATGACCTAGAGTCACAACTGTCCTGCCAAACCTTTTTATTAATATACCCCAAGGCCATAAGTATTATTCAGAATGGGCGTCGGTATTTTGTCCGGAAGCAAGGTGATTGTGGGCGACTCTGAAACCAAGTCACTGCTCAAGGAACGCGGTTTTGGGGAGCCTGAAGGAAAGCACTTAGTGGTATCTCTGATAGAAGCAGTCTACCTTCTGGAAGGAGGAAAGTTTGACGTGATGGACGGCAGCAAGAAAGCTGCCTTTGAAGATTTGCTGAAGGCTGGAAGCAAGCACGAAAAAGAATTTTACAACAAGTATCTAGTCTACAAAGATTTGCGCGAAAGAGGATTGCTCGTCAGAACTGGCTTGAAATTCGGCGCAGACTTCAGAATCTACCAGAGAGGTCAGGATGTCGGCAAAGGACACTCCCACTATCTGGTCCACGTGATTCCAGAAGAATACAATTGCAGTTTCCCGGAACTGGCAAGAGCCATAAGACTGGCTGAAAACGTAAACAAACAGATGATTTACGCAATAGTCGATGAGGAAGGAGACGTCAGCTACTACCTAGTGGACCGGATGAAGCTTTAAACGCATTCTAGATTTAAATGAAAAACAAGAAAACACTCTGGCTGGCTTTCTGCACTCTCGCAATAATGCAAGCGTGCAGTGCGACAAATGTCACACTGTCAATGGAAAAAGACACATACTCTGTCGGAGAACGAGTTCCAATAATGCTGAATGTAATTCCGACCGGAGCAATCGGTGGGCAGTTGATGATCTACCAGAGAGTGAACAACACCTACGTCTTTGTGAAAAAAGTGTACAGCAAGCCCTCCCCGGCGCAATGCTCCTCCTGCAGCGGATTCGCCCACGACACACCCCTCAGAGAACCGTTAAACGAAACCTTCTACTTCATCGCAACCAAGCCAGGAATATACAACGCAGACGCAAACTTTGACGGAGTGAAAGACAGCAAAAACTTCACAATACTGGAAACTACGACAACAACCTTGACAGTCAAGACTACCACGACAACCACGGTAGGTGTCCCGCAAAGCGGGGCATCGTACGGGACAACCACAACATCAACAACTGAACAGAAAACAACTACTACAACTGCTGCAACCACAACAACGACAACAGAAACCTCAACAACCACTCTGGAAACAACCGTTACGCTGGCTGAAAAGACAGGCAACCAAGACAAAACCATTCTAAACACCCCAATATTAACCCTAATCCTATTAGTAATAGCAATCATTGCCGCAATCATAATCCTGAAAAAATGAAGGCCAAGAAAAAAACAGACTTAAAAATCCTGGAAGACATGTGTAAAGACGGCTTTCTCTACTCTCACTTTGGAGAATACTGGAAAAGAAAACACGGCTACAAGGTCTGCAAAGTTCCGTTAAACGCTGACTTCACATGCCCGAACTGGGACGGCAGGATAAGCAAAGTAGGCTGCACCTTCTGCCCCAGCTTCGCACGCCAGTTCACTTACAACAGCTTCAGGCAGGTGATAAACCAAGGCCTTGAAGAACAAGTAAGAGATCAAGTAAAGCATTACCAAGAAATGGCTGGAGGCAAAAAATGCCTTGTATACATCGCCTTCGGAACCAACACCTACGCGCCCTTGGAAGACTTGAAGAAGATTTACGACGCGGCCTTAAAACACAAAGACGTTGTCGGGCTTTCAATCGGAACACGGCCAGACTGCCTGCCAGACGAAGTATTCGACCTACTGGAAAATTATGTGAAGAAAGGCAAGGAAATCTGGCTTGAAATCGGCCAGCAGACGGTGCACCAGCATACACTAGAGAAAATAAAACGCAGGCACGGCTTTGCCGAAGCAATCAGAGTGGTTGAGGAAGCTCACAAAAGAGGCATAAAAGTCATATTCTTCGTAATACTGGGCCTTCCAGGAGAAACACGGGAAGAAATGGTCGAAACCGCAAGAATAATCTCTGCACTAAAAGTTGATGCAGTCAAAATCTACTCGCTCATCGTAATGAAAAAAACCCAAATAGCGCAAGACTACCTGGAAGGCAGATACAACCCCATCGGATTCAAAGAATACGTCAACACAGTATGCGACTTCCTGGAAAACCTTGACAGAAAAGTATTAATCCAAAGACTGTCCAAAGACTGCGGCCTAGAAACCAAACTAGCGCCCGAATGGAACACATACCGCCTCATAGTAGGACCTGCAGTAGAAAAAGAACTCAAAAAAAGAGGAACCAAACAAGGCTCAAAACTTAAACTAACACTAACAGCAGAAGAACTAAAACCACTCGCTCCAGCAGAAAAAATGACATTCGGCGGCGAAGAATACTGCCAAGATGAGCCAGAATTTTAAGTATGTAATAAAAGGTGTCAAGAAACTTTTTAGTCTAGCTAGAACCAAAATAAGGCTTGCACGCCAGGCCAACACACTTTACACCAAACCCAAACCACTTCCTTTAGTCAAAAAGCTGGCGGGCGTTGAAGTAGACACAATAGATGAGGCTGAAAAACACCTGGAAAAGCTGAAAAAAGACATAGACTACTCAAACCCAAAAACCATGGCCGAAACAACAATCCAGCTGCTAGACATCATAGAAGGCGTGAAACACAAATACGAGCCCAAAGAATACTTCTGCCTGCTTAAAGAAGAGGAGATTGAAAAACTGCTTGAAAACAAAGTAAACATACTGCTTGCATGCCAGCCAGCCGAAAAAGGCATAAACCTCTACATAGGAGAAAACCCACCCAAAAACACAATACACTTAGGCAGAGTAACAACCAACCTAGCCAGCTTTCTAGCCACAACAAACCTGAAGCTGGAAAACATCAAAATCCACAACAACCAAAAAACACTCATAAACAACGCAGTACACCAAGCACTAGGAGAATACGGCGCCAATTTATTATAATTTCAAACTGGCTTGCTTTTCTCCCAAAGACTGTCGAAATTCTTAGCTAGAATAACCGCCAACGCGGGATTTTGAATCCAGAGAGACACGTAGCCAGTCTTGTCTGATTCTCCAATGCGTAAAACAACATCTGTTTTGTCAACTACTGTATATCTTATGTCGATTTCCTCGCAGTACCGCAATTCCAAGCCTGTTTTCTTCCAAATTTTTATTAGCCCTTCATCCTTCTGCGATGTCAACACACGTGCCCTAACGCCTCTCTTGGCTGCCTCTCGGTAGGAGTCCAAATGCGGTTTATAGACTGGCAGCCTGCTTATGCTACGGTACTCGCCCTTGGCCTTCCTATGAAGCTTCACTGACATGTTCAAATAATTTTTCTTTCCTTCAATAATCTGTATCGTCTGCATTGGAATCTGTGGCTTCTCAATTTTCTCAATAGCGTTAATCATAGAACTAACGTCATCTTTTAGCTTCGACAGCAACTTCGCTTTCTTCTCCAGTTCATTGTTTAGGACAATCCTTGGCTCAACAGCCATAAACCTCTTAGGCCTCCCTTCGTAGATGGTGACATAACCCTTGCTCGCCAATGAGTATAACACTGGGTAGATTTTCCCGTAGGGAACTTTGGATTCGGCGGACAACGCAGTGGAGGTTGAAACCCCAATCTTGACAAGAGCTAAATACGCCCTGGCTTCGTATGAATCCAGCCCAAGCTCCCTAAGATTGCTTATCATACAACAACTATTAGTTGTTTTATTAATTTAAATCCCTGTTCCGATTGTATTAATACCAAGAAGAGACATGAAAGACAAAGTAATAGCAAAAGGGAGGCCTGCAAGCCCTGGAACAACAGCTGGAACAGTCAAAGTGGTTTTGAAGGTCGAGGAGCTCTCAAAGGTGGAACTGGGAGACATACTGGTTGTGAAATACAGCAACCCAGCTTGGACAGTGGGCATGGTAAAGGCTGCAGCACTTGTAAGCGAAACGGGCGGCGTAATCA